>NZ_BAAASD010000009.1:0-231430 GCF_039532705.1 Streptomyces sparsogenes subsp. cuspidosporus
ATAGTGTTTCGGTGGTCATTGCGTTAGGGAAACGCCCGGTTACATTCCGAACCCGGAAGCTAAGCCTTTCAGCGCCGATGGTACTGCAGGGGGGACCCTGTGGGAGAGTAGGACGCCGCCGAACAATTTTTACAGAGAGCCCTGTCGGGAACTTCGGTTCCCGACAGGGCTCTCTTTTGTTGTGCTGCGGGCCACTCGGTGTTCATGTTGCCTGGGCACGATGCCAGCCATGGGGACTTCTGCGGACGAGCTGTTGCGAGAGCTCACCGGGTCGGGCGTGCGGCCGGGTGACGAGGTGGTGGTGCCGTCGTACGGGACCGCCGAGGCCGCGGAAGCGGTCCTGCTGGCCGGGGCCCGGCCGGTGTTCGTGGACATCGACGCCAACACCTTCTGCATAGATCCGGCCGCGGTGGCGGACGCGCTGACCCCCCGGACCGCCGCCGTCATCGCGGTGCACACCTTCGGGCATCCGGCCGACATGGCACGCCTCGGTGAGCTCGGCAGGCGGCACGGACTGGTCGTCATCGAGCACGGGGCACGGCCCGAGCCGGCCTCGGAGGTACTGCGGCGGCAGGCCAACGCGGCGTATCTGAACGGGAAATTGCGCGGCGTGGTCACCCCGTGGGTGGCGCCCGGCGCCCAGCACACCTATCAGCAGTACGTGGTGCGCGTCCCCGGCAATGGCAGGCCGGACCGTGACGCCTTCGCCCGTACGCTGCGTTCCCGCGGCGTCGTGTGCCATGTGCCCGTACAGACGCCGGCGCACCGCACCGCGCGTTTCCGGCGGGACATGTGGCTCGCGGAGACCGAACGGGCCGCGGACGAATGCCTTGCCCTGCCTGTCGACGCGGCGATGTCCCGGCGGGAGTTGCACCGCGTGGTGTCCGCCTGCAACGCGCTCGGCGGGGTGCTTCAGGCGGCGGCTTGAGCAGCGGCTCTCCGGGTGGGCCGCCGGGACAGTGGTACGGAGCACCCTGATCTTCGGGGTATGATTTATTCCGTCGACGCGCCCCAATAGCTCAGTCGGCAGAGCGTCTCCATGGTAAGGAGAAGGTCTACGGTTCGATTCCGTATTGGGGCTCTCTCCTTTTGACAGAAGTCTTTGTGACAGAAGTCGCGGCACAAGGCCCTCGCCCATCGGCGAGGGCCTTTGTCGTGCAGGCGACGGTCTGTGGATACGGCGACGGCCCCTCAGGAGTCCTGCGGCTCGGGGACACGCATGGCGAGGATCGCCATGTCGTCGGACGGCGGCTCGGCGGCGAACCGCTCGACCGCCCGCAGCACCCGGGAGGCCACCGCGCCCGCCGTCAGCCCGGTGCAGGTCGTCAGCACGTCGACGAGGCCGTCGTCGCCGAGCATCCGGGAGCCCTCGCGGCGCTCGGTCACGCCGTCGGTGACGCACAGCAGGACGTCCCCCGGGTCGAGGGTGACGGTCTGCTCGTACAGCTCCAGGTCCTCCATCACGCCCAGCAGCGGCTGGGGTTCGGCCGCGGGCTCCACGGAGCCGTCCTGGCGCAGCCGCAGCGGCAGCGGGTGGCCCGCGCACACGACCTTCAGCACGGCGCTGCCGTCCTCCTGCGGCCACAACTCCCCGTACAGCAGCGTCAGGAAGCGGCTGCGGGCACCCTCGTCGAGGATCGCGGCGTTGAGGCGCTCGAGGACCGCCGGGCCGCCGAAGCCCTCGCGGGCGAGCAGCCGCAGCGCGTGCCGGGCCAGGCCGGTGACCGCGGCGGCCTCCGGGCCGGTGCCGCAGACGTCGCCGATGGCGAAGCCGTACGCGCCGTCGCGGATCGGGAAGAGGTCGTAGAAGTCGCCGCCGACCTCGTTGCCCTCGCCCGCGGCGCGGTAGATGACCTCGACCTCCACGCCGGAGACGTCGGGCAGTTCGGGCGGCAGCAGGCTGCGCTGCAGGGACTGGCTGATGGCGGTGCGCTCGGAGTACAGCCGGGCGTTGTCGAGCGCGAGGGCCGCCCTGCGGGAGAGGTCTTCGGCGAGCTCCAGGTTCTCCTGGCGGAAGTGCCCGTCGGTGGACTTGCCGAGGGTGAGCATGCCGATGACGCGGTTGCGGGCGACCAGGGGCAGCACCACGGTCTCCCCGCCGACCGCCGAGGCGGTCGCGAGCGAGGCGCTGGGGCCGGAGGAGGGGCGGGCGGCGTCGCCGAGGCTGAGGCCGCGCAGGGAGGTGCGCAGCGACGCGGCGTGGGCGGTCTGGGCGGGGGCGGTCCACAGGCGGGCGCCGCCGGTACGGACCTGCTCGGGCGGGTCGATCCTCGTCAGGAGCGCCTTGAGGCCGTCGATGCGTTCCTCGTCCTCGTGCAGGACGTAGGACAGTTCGGGGTCGGACGCCGGGTCGGCGACCGTGTAGACGGCGCACCAGTTGGCCAGGGTGGGCACGGTCATCTGGGCCATGAGGGCGAGCGTCTGGTCGCGGTCGAGGGTGCCGGCGAGCAGGTCGGAGGCCTCGACGAGGAACGAGAGGGAGTTGCGGCGCAGCCGCTCCAACTCGGTGAGCCGGGCGCGTTCGACCGCGAGCGCGATGCGGTCGGCGGCGAACTGCAGCCGCAGCGCCTCCTCGTTGCTGTACCGGCCGGGGGCCTCGGCCGCGACGCCGAGCGAGCCGGTGAGCCGGCCCTCGACCTTCAGCGGGACGGTGACGACCGACCGCAGGCCGGTGTTGGCGAGCAGGGGGACGGCGCCGGGCACGATGGACAGGTCCTCGTGGACCGCGGGCATCCGGGCGGAGCCGTAGCGGCCGGTGCCGGCCTCGACGGGGACGCGGGCGAAGCGCTGGCGGGCGGAGGTGAGCCCGGTGGAGGCGCGGACCTCCAGCTCGGTCTCGTCGTCGGTGGCGAGCAGCAGATAGGCGGCGTCGCCGTCGAGCATGTCGCGGGCGCGCTCGACGGTGCGCTGCAGCAGGCCGTCGAGGTCGTCGGGGGCGGGCGAGCCGATGGAGACCTCGAAGGCGTCGCCGGCCGGGCCGCGCTCGGCGCCTTCCGCGGCGTCGGTCCCCGGGCCGCGCTGCGGGCTCTGGAGCACCGCGCGCTCCCGCTCGCGCACCAGCAGACAGACGGTGGACGGATCGCCGTCGGCGTCGCGGACGCGGAGGTGGGAGGCGTAGACGGGGACGACCCGCCCGTCGGCGCCCCTGATGCCGTACGAGCCCTCCCAGCGGGACAGCTGGAGGGCCTCGGCGACCCCGGTGCCGGTGCCGGGGGTGTGCGGCCAGGCGGCGAGGTCGGTGAGGGGCTTGCCGATGACCTGCTCCGCCGCGTAGCCGAACAGTTCCTGCGCGTCGTCGTTCCAGGCGGTGATGAGACCGGTGCGGTCGACTTGGGTGACGGCGACGCGGACCCGGGCGTCGGTGACGGGCAGGGCGTCGGTGGGGAGGGCGGGGCCGGCCGAGCGGGTGCCGGCCGGGCGGTCCGGGAAGTCCAGGTGGAACCAGACCTGCTTGTGGGTCGAGGTGTACTCGACGCCCCAGCGGGAGGCGAGCGCGGCGCACAGCAGCAGGCCGCGGCCGCCCTCGCGGTCGGGGTTGCCGATGGGGCGGCTGGTGGTCTGGAGCGGGAGCTCTCGCTCCGGGTAGCGATCGGTGACCTCGATGCGCACGCCGCTGTCGGCGCGGACGCACACCACGTCGGCGGTCGTGCCGGAGTGGACGACCGCGTTGGTGACCAGCTCGCTGGTGAGAACGACCGCGTCGTCGACGATGTCGGTCAGGCCCCACCCCTGGAGGGTGTCGCGGACAAAGGTACGGGCGGAGGCGACCGAGCGTCCCACCGGCTCGAAGGTGGCGGCTGCCCGCGCGGTGATCACAGGTCTCCTCATGCGTGTCTCGGCGATCTGCTCACCCATGTCGCAGCGCCCCTCCGATGCCTGGCCGGATGCCAGGTTACTTACCTCCACCGCTTCAGCGAATGCCGGTGGGGGCTGATTCCACCCCAGAGTGTGCTGTCGGCGGTATGCGATGCTGCCGAACTGTTATGGCCTGGTAGGACCATGGTGAAACACTGGGGAAGCTGGAAGAAGAACCCGAGGACGATGGTCAACCCTGCGGGAGGGACACGGTGGAGTCTGGCGCGGCGACGCGAGGCACGAGCACGCGCGCGAAGGGCGGACGGTCCCGGAGCAGTGGGACGACCGAAGTGGACACGGCGGCCCTGAACCGGCTGCTGGCGGCGATGACGGCGATGCGGGACGGGAACTTCCGCAAGCGCCTGACGGTCTCGGGCGAGGGCGTCATGTCCGAGATCGCGGCGATCTTCAACGAGGTCGCCGACCGTAATCTGCAGCTCACGGGCGAGCTGGCGCGGGTGCGCCGAGTGGTCGGGCGTGAGGGAAAGCTCACAGAGCGGCTGGAGATGGGGGCCTGCGAGGGCTCCTGGGCGGCGGCCATCGAGGCGTCCAACGCGCTGGTCGACGATCTCGTACGGCCGGTGTCCGAGGTGGGCCGGGTGCTCTCGGCGGTCGCCGAGGGCGACCTGGAACAGCGGATGGACCTGCGCTCGCAGGCGGCGGACGGCTCGGCGCATCCGCTGCGCGGGGAGTTCCTCAAGGTGGGCCGTACGGTCAACGGACTGGTGGACCAGCTGTCGGCGTTCACCGACGAGGTGACGCGGGTGGCCAGCGAGGTGGGCACCGAGGGCAAGCTGGGCGGCCAGGCCCGGGTGCGCGGGATGTCCGGTTCGTGGAAGGACCTCACGGAGTCCGTCAACACGATGGCGTCGCGGCTCACCGCCCAGGTACGGGACATCGCTCTGGTGACCACGGCGGTGGCCAAGGGTGATCTGTCCCGTAAGGTCACGGTCCACGTGGCCGGGGAGATGCTCGAACTGAAGAACACCGTCAACACGATGGTGGACCAGCTCTCCTCCTTCGCGGCGGAGGTCACGCGGGTCGCCCGCGAGGTGGGCACCGAGGGCGAGCTGGGCGGCCAGGCGAAGGTCCCCGGCGTCGCCGGGGTCTGGAAGGACCTCACCGACTCGGTCAACCTGATGGCCGGGAACCTGACCGCGCAGGTGCGCGGGATCGCCCAGGTCACGACGGCGGTCGCCAATGGCGATCTGTCGCAGAAGGTGACGGTGAGCGCGCGTGGCGAAGTCGCCCAGCTCGCCGAGACGATCAACACCATGACCGAGACGCTGCGCACCTTCGCCGACGAGGTGACGCGGGTGGCCAGCGAGGTCGGGGCCGAGGGCCTGCTGGGCGGTCAGGCGCAGGTGCCGGGTGCGGCGGGGACGTGGAAGGATCTCACCGACTCGGTGAACACCGCGTTCCGTAACCTCACCGCGCAGGTGCGTGACATCGCGCAGGTGACGACGGCGGTCGCCAACGGCGATCTGTCGCAGAAGGTCACCGTCGACGTGGCCGGGGAGATGCTGGAGCTGAAGAACACCGTCAACACGATGGTGGACCAGCTGCAGTCCTTCGGCGCCGAGGTGACCCGGGTGGCCCGGGAGATCGGCGTCGAGGGCGAGCTGGGCGGTCAGGCGCAGGTGCCGGGGGCGGCGGGGACGTGGAAGGATCTCACCGACTCGGTGAACACCGCGTTCCGTAACCTCACCGGACAGGTGCGCAACATCGCGCAGGTGACGACGGCGGTCGCCAACGGCGATCTGTCGCAGAAGGTCACCGTGGACGTCTCCGGCGAGATGCTCCAGCTGAAGAACACCGTCAACACCATGGTGGACCAGCTCTCCTCCTTCGCCGACCAGGTCACGCGGATGGCGCGGGACGTGGGCACCGAGGGCCGGCTGGGCGGTCAGGCCCGGGTGGACGGCGTCAGCGGCACCTGGAAGGACCTGACCGACTCCGTCAACTCGATGGCGGGGAATCTGACCTCGCAGGTGCGCGGGATCGCGCAGGTGACGACGGCGGTGGCGCGCGGCGATCTGTCGCAGAAGATCGAGGTGGACGCGCGCGGCGAGATCCTGGAGCTGAAGAACACCATCAACACGATGGTCGACCAGCTGTCGGACTTCGCCGAGCAGGTGACCCGGGTGGCCCGCGAGGTGGGTACGGAGGGCCGGCTGGGCGGCCAGGCCCGGGTGCCCGGCGTCGCGGGTGTCTGGCGCGACCTGACCGACTCGGTGAACAGCATGGCGGGCAACCTGACCGCCCAGGTCCGCAACATCGCGCAGGTCGCCACGGCGGTCGCCCGCGGTGATCTGTCGCAGAAGATCGACGTCGACGCGCGCGGCGAGATCCTGGAGCTGAAGAACACCCTCAACACCATGGTCGACCAGCTGTCCTCCTTCGCCGAGGAGGTCACCCGGGTGGCCCGTGAGGTGGGTACGGAGGGCCAGTTGGGCGGTCAGGCCGAGGTGCAGGGGGTCTCCGGCACCTGGAAGGACCTCACCCAGTCCGTGAACGGCATGGCCGACAACCTGACCTCCCAGGTGCGCAGTATCGCCGAGGTGACCACGGCGGTCGCCAAGGGCGATCTGTCGAAGAAGATCACGGTGGACGCCAAGGGCGAGATCCTCGAGCTCGTCACGACCGTGAACACGATGGTGGACCAGCTGTCGTCGTTCGCCGAGCAGGTGACCCGGGTGGCCCGTGAGGTGGGCACGGAGGGCCAGCTGGGCGGCCAGGCGCGGGTGCCCGGCGTGACCGGCATCTGGAAGGACCTGAGCAACAACGTCAACCTGATGGCCAACAACCTCACCATTCAGGTGCGCAACATCTCCCAGGTCTCGGCGGCGGTCGCCAACGGCGACCTGACCAAGAAGGTGACGGTCGAGGCCCGGGGCGAGGTCGCGGCGCTCGCCGACACCGTCAACACGATGGTGACGACGCTGTCGTCCTTCGCGGACGAGGTCACCCGCGTGGCGCGCGAGGTGGGCACCGACGGCATCCTGGGCGGTCAGGCCCGGGTGCCCGGCGTCTCGGGGACCTGGAAGGACCTGACCGAGTCCGTCAACTCGATGGCGTCCAACCTGACCGGGCAGGTCCGCAACATCGCCATGGTCACCACGGCGATCGCCCAGGGCGACCTGACCAAGAAGATCGACATCGAGGCGCGGGGCGAGATCCTCGAGCTCAAGACGACGATCAACACGATGGTCGACCAGCTGTCGTCGTTCGCCGACCAGGTGACCCGGGTGGCCCGTGAGGTGGGTACGGAGGGGCAGTTGGGCGGCCAGGCGCGGGTGCGGGACGTGGCCGGCACCTGGAAGGACCTGACCGAGTCGGTGAACGAGATGGCCGGCAACCTGACCCGGCAGGTGCGCGCCATCGCCGAGGTCGCCACCGCGGTGACCCGGGGCGATCTGAACCTGAAGATCGATGTGGATGCCGCGGGGGAGATCCAGGTCCTCCAGGACAACATCAACACCATGATCGCCAACCTGCGCGAGACGACGCTCGCCAACAAGGAGCAGGACTGGCTCAAGGGCAACCTGGCCCGTATCTCCGGTCTGATGCAGGGGCGCCGCGACCTGGAGGACGTCGCCCGGCTGATCATGAGCGAGCTGACCCCGGTGGTCTCCGCGCAGCACGGCGCGTTCTTCCTGGCGGTGCCGACCGACGAGGGCGTGGAGGCCGGCGCCGAGGTGGGCGGCGACGGCGACGAGGACGCGTACGAGCTGCGGCTGATCGGCAGCTACGGCTACTCCAAGGGCACCATGCCGACGACCTTCCGGCCGGGCGACTCGCTCATCGGCACGGTCGCGGTCGAGAAGCGCAGCATCCTGATGGAGCGGGTGCCGCCGAACTACCTGAAGATCTCCTCGGGTCTCGGCGAGGCTCCGCCGGCGAATGTGATCGTGCTGCCGGTGCTGTTCGAGGGCCAGCTGCTGGGTGTGATCGAGCTGGCCTCCTTCCAGCCGTTCACCCAGATCCAGAAGGACTTCCTCAACCAGATCGCCGAGATGATCGGCACCAGCGTCAACACCATCAGCGTCAACACCAAGACCGAGGTGCTGCTCAAGCAGTCGCAGGAGCTGACCGAGCAGCTGCGGGAGCGCTCGGCCGAACTGGAGAACCGGCAGAAGGCGCTCCAGGCCTCCAACGCGGAGCTGGAGGAGAAGGCGGCGCTGCTGGCCCGGCAGAACCGCGACATCGAGGTCAAGAACACCGAGATCGAAGAGGCCCGGCAGGTGCTGGAGGAGCGCGCCGAGCAACTCGCCGTCTCGATGCGCTACAAGAGCGAGTTCCTGGCGAACATGTCACACGAGCTGCGCACCCCGCTGAACTCGCTGCTGATCCTCGCCAAGCTGCTGGCCGACAACGCGGACGGCAATCTCTCGCCCAAGCAGGTGGAGTTCGCCGAGACCATCCACGGCGCGGGCTCGGACCTGCTGCAGCTGATCAACGACATCCTGGACCTGTCGAAGGTCGAGGCGGGCAAGATGGACGTCAGCCCGACCCGTATCGCCCTGATCCAGCTCGTCGACTACGTGGAGGCCACGTTCCGGCCGCTGACCGCGGAGAAGGGCCTGGACTTCTCCGTCCGGGTCTCCCCGGAGCTTCCGGCGACGCTGCACACCGACGAGCAGCGGCTGCTGCAGGTGCTGCGCAACCTGCTGTCCAACGCGGTGAAGTTCACCGACACCGGGGCCGTGGAGCTGGTCATCAGGCCGGCGGGCGCCGATGTGCCCGACGGCATCCGCGAACAGCTCCTGGAGCACGGCGCGCTGCGCGACCCGGACGCCGAGATGATCGCCTTCTCGGTCACCGACACCGGCATCGGGATCGCGGCCAGCAAGATGCGGGTGATCTTCGAGGCGTTCAAGCAGGCCGACGGCACCACCAGCCGCAAGTACGGCGGCACCGGCCTCGGCCTGTCCATCAGCCGGGAGATCGCCCGGCTGCTGGGCGGCGAGATCCACGCCGCCAGCGAGCCGGGTCGCGGCTCGACCTTCACGCTGTACCTGCCGCTCCACCCCAGCGAGTTGCCGCCCCAGGGCTACCCGCAGCTCGGCCCGGGCAGCGAGGGGGCGCCGGCCCTGGAGGCCGTGCTGGACACCGGCGCCGAGGGCGCGGCCGAGGAGGGCGCCCTGCCGCAGGAGTCCGCGCAGGACACCTCGGCGGCGCAGCATCGGGTGCGCGGCGCGGGGACCCTCGGGCGGCGTCGGCGGGCCCAGCGGGAGGCGGCGGACGGCGGGTCGTCCGTGGCCCGGTCGGGGCGCCGCCCGGCCCCGCGGTCGGCGGAGGCGCCCGAGCCCTGGCTGCTGGGCGGCCAGGACCTGGTGGTGCCGGAGCCGTCGGGCGGGTTCCACGGCGAGAAGGTGCTGATCGTCGACGACGACATCCGCAATGTGTTCGCCCTCACCAGCGTGCTGGAGCAGCACGGGCTGCAGGTGCTCTACGCCGAGAACGGCCGGGAGGGCATCGAGGTGTTGGAGCAGCACGACGACGTCGTCCTCGTGCTGATGGACATCATGATGCCGGAGATGGACGGGTACGCCACGACCGCCGCGATCCGCCGGATGCCGCAGTTCGCCGGGCTGCCGATCATCGCCCTCACCGCGAAGGCGATGAAGGGCGACCGGGAGAAGAGCATCGAGGCCGGCGCGTCGGATTATGTGACCAAGCCCGTGGACACGGATCATCTTCTCGCGGTGATGGAACAGTGGATGGGCGCGGAGTGACCGGTGAGAACGCGGCCCCGGCGGGGCTGCTGACGGAGTGTCGCCGAACACGTGTGGGAACACGGGATTCGGGGAACCTTCTGGTCTCTTACCGCGTTTCTGCTATGTGCACAGTGACATCGCGGTGACAGGGTGTGGCGAACAGCGGGGTGCGGCTACCATGACCGGCACAAGGACGGGCGGCGCAAGGGAGTCGTCCCCCGGGGCGGCGGCCGGCGCCTCCCCGAGCTCTTCGAGCAGGGGAGGCCCCATGCCGGGGCGAGGAGGACGGGCCATGGTGCAGAAGGCCAAGATCCTCCTGGTCGATGACCGGCCGGAGAATCTGCTGGCGCTGGAGGCCATTCTCTCCGCGCTCGATCAGACACTGGTACGGGCATCGTCAGGGGAGGAAGCGCTCAAGGCGCTGCTGACGGACGACTTCGCGGTGATCCTGCTGGACGTCCAGATGCCGGGGATGGACGGATTCGAGACCGCCGCGCACATCAAGCGGCGGGAGCGCACCCGCGACATCCCGATCATCTTTCTCACGGCGATCAACCACGGTCCGCACCACACCTTCCGCGGGTACGCGGCGGGCGCGGTCGACTACATCTCCAAGCCGTTCGACCCGTGGGTGCTGCGCGCGAAGGTCTCGGTGTTCGTCGACCTGTACATGAAGAACTGCCAGCTCCGGGAGCAGGCCTCCCTGTTGCGGCTGCAGCTCGAGGGCGGCCAGCCCGCCGCCGGGGAGGACGCCAAGGAGTCGGCCGGGCTGCTCGCCGAGCTGTCCGCGCGGCTGGCGGCGGTGGAGGAGCAGGCCGAGGCGCTGTCCAAACAGCTCGACGAGTCCGCGGACGCGGCCGCCGTGGCCACCGCCGCCCATCTGGAGCGCAAACTGACCGGGCTGCGGCGGGCGCTTGACGCGCTGGAGCCCGGCGCCGGCGGCGGAGCGGGCCAGGCGCCCTCACAGAACTGAACAGCTCGGAGCGGAGTGACGCCCCGTCGCCCTGACGTCCCGTCATCCCTTGTCCCGCTCCGCACGCCGCCGCGGGCGGCGCCGTCACGGGTGTGACGTGAGTGACGCCCGGCACCGCGGTATGCGTGCTCCGTACGGCGGACGCGGGTAATCTCGCCCCCATGGCCTCTCGTACGTCCGGCAAGGGTTCCCAGAGCACGGCGGGCACCTCGAAGAAGCGCGCCGGGCCGTCCGGGGGCGCGGCCAAGAAGGCGCCCGCGAAGAAGGCGGTCGCCAGGAAGGCGCCCGTCAAGAAGTCCGCCGCGCCCGTGAAGAAGGCCGCGCCGAGGAAGGCGGCGGCCAAGGCCGCGCCGCCCAAGCCGGCGCCGAGCCCCACCAGCGGGGTGTTCCGCGCGGCGCGGGCCGTCTGGATGGGGATGGCGCGCGGTGTCGCGGCACTGTTCCGCGGCATAGGGCGCGGCGCGAAGGGGCTGGATCCGGCCCACCGTAAAGACGGCAGCGCGCTGCTGCTGCTCGCCCTGGCCCTGATCGTCGCGGTCGGCACCTGGTCCAATCTGCGGGGCCCGGTGGGTGACCTGGTCGAGGTGCTGGTCACCGGCGCCTTCGGGCGGCTCGACCTGATCGTGCCGATACTGCTGGGCGCCATCGCGGTCCGGCTGATCCTCCACCCCGAGAAGCCGGAGGCGAACGGACGGATCGTCATCGGCCTTTCCGCGCTGGTGATCGGCGTGCTCGGGCAGGTCCACATCGCCTGCGGGGCGCCGGGGCGCGGCCAGGGCACCCAGGCCATCCAGGACGCGGGCGGCCTCATCGGCTGGGCGGCGTCCCGGCCGCTGATCGTCGCGATGGGCGAGGTGCTGGCCGTACCGCTGCTGGTGCTGCTGACCGTCTTCGGGCTGCTGGTCGTCACCGCCACGCCCGTCGCCGCGATCCCGCACCGGCTGCGGCTGCTCGGCATCCGGCTCGGCCTCGTCCGCGAACACCCCGTCGGCTACCAGGTCGACGACGACTACGCGGCCTACGAGCGGGACGACGCCGAGTACGCCCAGGAATGGCGCGAGACGCCCGCCAGGCGGCCTCGGCGGGCCTCCCTGGACAAGGGGGGCCCGCAGGGCGCGGACGACCCGGAGCGGGCCGAGGAGGAGGCGCTGCGCAAGCGTCGGCGGCCGCGCCGCGGTCGGTCCGCGCAGCCGCCGCTCGACCGCCCGATGGACGCCGTGGACGTGGCGGCCGCCGCGGCCGCGGCCCTGGACGGGGCGGTGCTGCACGGTGTCCAGCCCTCACCGCTGGTCGCCGGGCTCAGCAGCGGGATCTCCACCACCGACCGGATCCCCGGCTCCGACACCGGCGGGGTGCCGGGGGCGCGCGACGCCGAGCAGGCCGGCGCGCCGGGCGCCCCGGCGGGCAAGGGGAAGCGGCCCGGCCGGCCGAAGGCGTCCGAAGGGGCCGAAGGAGCCGAGGGGGCCGAGGGGGAGCGGACGGCCCTCGTCCCCGACCTGACCCGGCCCACGCCCGAGCCCTCCGAGCCGCTGCCGCCGCGCGCCGAGCAGCTGCAGCTCTCCGGCGACATCACCTACGCCCTGCCCTCGCTCGACCTGCTGGAGCGGGGCGGGCCGGGCAAGACCCGCAGTGCGGCCAACGACGCGGTCGTCGCCTCGCTGTCGACCGTCTTCTCCGAGTTCAAGGTGGACGCGTCCGTCACCGGCTTCACCCGCGGCCCGACGGTCACCCGCTACGAGGTGGAGCTGGGCCCGGCGGTGAAGGTCGAGCGGATCACGGCCCTGACGAAGAACATCGCCTACGCCGTCGCCAGCCCCGATGTGCGCATCATCAGCCCGATCCCCGGCAAGTCCGCCGTCGGCATCGAGATCCCCAACACCGACCGCGAGATGGTCCGGCTGGGCGATGTGCTGCGCTCGGCCGACGCCGTCGGCGACGACCACCCGATGATCGTCGCGCTCGGCAAGGACGTCGAGGGCGGCTATGTCTCGCACAACCTGGCGACCATGCCCCACGTGCTCGTGGCCGGCGCCACCGGCTCCGGAAAGTCGTCCTGCATCAACTGCCTGATCACCTCGGTCATGGTGCGCGCCACCCCGGACGACGTGCGGATGGTGCTGGTCGACCCCAAGCGCGTGGAGCTCACCGCGTACGAGGGCATCCCGCACCTGATCACCCCGATCATCACCAACCCCAAGCGGGCCGCCGAGGCCCTGCAGTGGGTCGTGCGGGAGATGGACCTGCGCTACGACGACCTCGCGGCGTTCGGCTTCCGGCACGTGGACGACTTCAACGCGGCGGTCCGGGCCGGCAAGGTGAAGCAGCCCGAGGGGAGCGAGCGGGAGCTCAAGCCCTACCCGTATCTGCTGGTGATCGTGGACGAGCTGGCGGACCTGATGATGGTCGCCCCCAGGGACGTCGAGGACTCGATCGTCCGCATCACCCAGCTGGCCCGCGCGGCGGGCATCCACCTGGTGCTGGCCACCCAGCGGCCGTCCGTGGACGTCGTCACCGGCCTGATCAAGGCGAACGTGCCCTCACGGCTCGCGTTCGCCACCTCCTCGCTGGCCGACAGCCGGGTGATCCTGGACCAGGCGGGCGCCGAAAAGCTGATCGGCAAGGGCGACAGCCTGTTCCTGCCGATGGGGGCGAGCAAGCCGGTCCGGATGCAGGGCGCCTTCGTCACGGAGGATGAGGTCGCCGCCGTCGTCGAGCACTGCAAGGCCCAGATGGCGCCCGTCTTCCGCGACGACGTCACCGTCGGGACGGCGAAGAAGAAGGAGATCGACGAGGACATCGGCGACGATCTGGATCTGCTGTGCCAGGCCGCTGAGCTGGTCGTCTCCACCCAGTTCGGGTCGACCTCGATGCTCCAGCGCAAGCTGCGGGTGGGCTTCGCCAAGGCGGGGCGGCTGATGGACCTCATGGAGTCGCGCGGGGTCGTCGGCCCGAGCGAGGGCTCCAAGGCGCGCGATGTACTGGTCAAACCGGAAGAATTGGATGGCGTGCTGGCCGTGATCCGCGGGGAGGCTCACTCATAAGGAATCGGCGGGCAACCGTTTCCCCTGCCGATACGTCAAGTTGAGGGAGGTGGCGGAGCGATGTCCCACGATCGCGGTCATACGGCAATCCTGATGGCGGACAAACTCCGCCCTCCCGCTTGCCCGACCCTTTCGCCCCACCCCTAGACTGAACCTCCAGCAGGTGGCTACACGCTCGAAAGGCGCCCCCGTGTCCATCGGCAACTCCCCCGGCAACTTCCCAGAGGACGAGCGGCCTTCCGTCGGCCGCGCCCTCCAGCAGGCCCGTATCGCCGCCGGGCTGACCGTCGACGAGGTCAGTACCACCACCCGGGTGCGTGTTCCCCTCGTGCGAGGCATCGAGCAGGACGACTACTCCCGATGCGGCGGCGACGTCTACGCCCGGGGCCACATCCGCGTGCTCGCCCGAGCGGTCGGCCTGGACGCGGACGCCCTGGTCGCCCAGTACGACGCCGAGCACGGAGGCCGCCCCGAGCCCACCCCCGCGGCGCCGCTCTTCGAGGCCGAGCGGATCCGCCCCGAGCCCCGGCGCCCCAACTGGACGGCCGCCATGGTCGCGGCCATCGTGGCGGTCGTCGGATTCGTCGGCTTCACGCTCTTCAGCGGCGGCACGGGGGACGACGGCTCCACGGTCGCCGAGGAGACCACCACGGCCAAGCCGTCCACCACCCCGCCCAGCACCAAGCCCGCCCCCACCAAGCCGACCGACCAGAAGCCCGAGCCCTCCGACAGCGCCATCGCGGGGGTCCCGGCGGACAAGGTCACGGTCAAGCTGACCGCGGAGGGCGGGCAGAGCTGGATCTCCGCCCAGGACCACAACGGACGGCTGATCCACGAGGGCCTGCTGCGCCAGGGCGACTCGAAGACCTTCAGGGACAGCGAGCGGATCGACCTGGTGCTCGGCAACGCCCAGGCCATCAAGCTGTTCGTGAACGGCAAGGAGGTCAAGAACCTGGCGGCCAACGGGCAGGTCCAGCGGCTGAGCTACACCAAGGGAGACCCCGAGGCGGGCTGACCCGGCGGCCGGACGGGAGCCCTGGCAGCGGGAGGTGTCGCTGCGACGAAGTAGTCTGAGCCCATGTCCGAACGCCGTACCGTCGCCCTTGTCACTCTTGGCTGCGCCCGTAACGAGGTGGACTCGGAGGAGCTCGCAGGCCGCTTGGCGGCGGACGGCTGGGAGCTCGTCGAGGAAGCCGCCGACGCCGACGTCGCAGTCGTCAACACCTGCGGATTCGTCGAAGCGGCCAAGAAGGACTCGGTCGACGCCCTGCTGGAGGCCAACGACCTGAAGGACCACGGCCGCACCCAGGCCGTGGTCGCCGTCGGCTGCATGGCCGAGCGGTACGGAAAGGAGCTGGCGGAAGCGCTGCCCGAGGCCGACGGGGTGCTCGGCTTCGACGACTACGTCCACATCTCGGACCGGCTGCGCACCATCCTGTCCGGCGGCGTCCACGCCTCCCACACTCCCCGGGACCGCCGCAAGCTGCTGCCCATCAGCCCGGCCGAGCGGCAGGAGGCAGCCGAGGTCGCCCTGCCGGGCCACGCGCAGGCCGAGGCCGCCCCCGCCCCCGAGGACCTGCCCGAGGGCGTGGCCCCCGCCTCCGGCCCCCGGGCCCCGCTGCGCCGCAGACTGGGCACCAGCCCGGTGGCCTCCGTCAAGCTGGCCTCCGGCTGCGACCGCCGGTGCTCCTTCTGCGCCATCCCGTCCTTCCGCGGGTCCTTCATCTCGCGCAGACCCTCCGATGTGCTGGGGGAGACCCGCTGGCTCGCCGAGCAGGGGGTGAAGGAGATCATGCTGGTCTCCGAGAACAACACCTCCTACGGCAAGGACCTCGGCGACATCCGGCTGCTGGAGACGCTGCTGCCCGAGCTCGCCGCGGTGGACGGCATCGAGCGGATCCGGGTCAGCTATCTGCAGCCCGCCGAGATGCGGCCCGGCCTGATCGACGTGCTGACCTCGACCGAGAAGGTCGCGCCGTACTTCGACCTGTCCTTCCAGCACTCCGCCCCCGCGGTGCTGCGCGCCATGCGCCGCTTCGGGGACACCGACCGCTTCCTCGAGCTGCTGGACCGCATCCGGGCCAAGGCGCCGCAGGCGGGCGTCCGGTCCAACTTCATCGTCGGCTTCCCCGGCGAGACCGAGGCCGACCTGGCCGAGCTGGAGCGGTTCCTCGGCGAGGCCCGGCTGGATGCCATCGGTGTCTTCGGGTACTCGGACGAGGACGGCACCGAGGCCGCGACGTACGAGGACAAGGTCGACCCGGACGAGGTCGCCGAGCGGCTGGCGCACATCTCGCGGCTGGCCGAGGAGCTCACCGCGCAGCGGGCCGAGGAGCGGCTGGGCGAGGTGGTCGAGGTGCTGGTCGAGGAGATCGGTGGCCCTTACGCCGAAGCCGACACCGAGGCCGGCGCCCGGGACGGCATCGAGGCCGGTGAGGGCGGGGGGTCCGTGGTGGGGCGCGGTGCCCACCAGGCGCCCGAGACCGACGGCCAGACGATGCTGACCCTGCCCGGGGCCGGCCCCCGGCCCGCCGTGGGCGACCTGGTCACGGCCAAGGTGGTGGCCGCGGAGGGCGTGGACCTGGTCGCGGAGGTGCTGCCGCGGGGCGAGCCGGCGCGGGCCGGCGCGTGTTCCGAGGAGGCGGCCAGATGAGCGGAGTCCCGGCCTCCGCCGCGGGGGGCCACCACCGCCCGGCCGCGGCCGTGCGGCCCGCCGGGCTGTGGAACATCGCCAACATCCTCACCATGGTCCGGCTGCTCCTGGTGCCCGCGTTCGTGCTGCTGATGCTGCACAACGGGGGGTACGACCCGGCCTGGCGCTCCTTCGCCTGGGCCGCGTTCGCCATCGCCATGATCACCGACCTCTTCGACGGGCACCTGGCGCGCCGGTACAACCTGGTCACCGACTTCGGCAAGATCGCCGACCCGATCGCCGACAAGGCGATCATGGGCGCCGCGCTGATCTGCCTGTCCGCCCTCTCCGACCTCCCGTGGTGGGTCACCGGAGTGATTCTCTTCCGCGAGATCGGCATCACCCTGATGCGCTTCTGGGTGATCAAGCACGGAGTGATCCCGGCCAGCCGGGGCGGGAAGATGAAGACGCTCGCCCAGGGCACCGCGGTGGGCATGTACATCCTGGCGCTCACCGGGCCGCTGGCCACCCTGCGGTTCTGGATGATGGCCGTGGCGGTGGCGCTCACCGTGCTCACCGGCATCGACTACGTCCGGCAGGCGGTCGTGCTGCGCCGGGCCGGTCTGGCCGCGGAGCGCGAGCGGGCGGGGCGGGAGTCCGTGGGGTGACCGGGGGGAGCGGGGGAGTGGCCGCCGAGGCGCTGGGGCTGCTGGCCGGGCGCGGGGAGACCGTGGCCGTCGCCGAGTCGCTGACCGGCGGGCTGCTGGCCGCCGAGCTGACCGCCGTGCCGGGCGCGTCCCGTTCGTTCCGCGGCTCGGTGACCGCGTACGCCACCGAGCTCAAGCGGGAGGTGCTGGGCGTGGACGGGGCCCTGCTCGACGCCCGCGGGGCCGTGGACCCGGGGGTCGCCCGGCAGATGGCCCAGGGTGTGCGGCGGGTGCTGGGCGCGGACTGGGGCGTGGCGACCACGGGTGTCGCGGGCCCCACACCGCAGGACGGACAGCCGGTGGGCACGGTGCACGTGGCCGTGGCGGGGCCGTCGGGGGCGGCCACCGGGGCCGCGCTGCATTTGGCCGGAGATCGCGCCGGAATCCGTGGACAGACGGTGGAGGCAGCGGTCAAGCTGCTGTTGAGGGAATTGATCGCGTCGTCGAGGGCACAGGATACGGAACAACACGGGGGGATTTGATGTTTGCAGCCCTGAGTGAACACGACATCGCTCCCCGCACGGGCGCAGCAAGAGGCGGTACGGTGGGGCGTGAAGGATCCGGATCCGAGGTCCGAGGAGGGAGCCAGCGATGATTCTGCTCCGTCGCCTGCTGGGTGACGTGCTGCGCCGGCAGCGCCAGCGCCAGGGCCGTACCCTGCGCGAGGTGTCCTCCTCCGCCCGGGTGTCCCTCGGCTATCTCTCAGAGGTGGAGCGCGGCCAGAAGGAGGCTTCCTCCGAGCTGCTGTCCGCGATCTGCGACGCGCTGGACGTCAGGATGTCCCAGGTCATGCGAGAGGTGAGCGACGAGTTGTCGCTCGCGGAGCTCGCGGAGTCGACAGCGGCGAGCGAGAAGGTGCCCGCACCCATGCGGCCCATGCTCAATTCGGTTTCCGTGACGTCCGTGACGGGTGTCCCGGAGGAGCGGGTGACCATCAAGGCGCCTACGGAGGCCGTGGACGTCGTGGCGGCCTGACGGTCGTCGTCGCAGCCTGACAGCGCAGAGCTTTCGAGCCCCGGTCGGTGTACCACCGACCGGGGCTCGACGTTTGCCAGGTTGTTTGCGGGACACACGTGGGAAGGTGGAGGGAGGGGTTCAATAGGCCCCAAATGGTTCAAAACGCATTCAAAGGTCAGTCAACAGGTCGAAAAGGAGGAGATGGATGTCTGTGGTGAAGAGCCCCCTCTCGGAGGAGAACCTCAAGGTCGTCGGTGATGCGCTGCAGGGCGCCCTCGTCGACCTCGTCGACCTGGCGCTCGTGGGCAAGCAGGTTCACTGGACCATCGTCGGCCCGCGCTTCCGTTCGGTCCATCTGCAGCTCGACGAGGTCGTCACCACCGCCAGGACGCACGCCGACACCGTGGCGGAGCGCGCCTCGGCGCTGGGGGTGCCGCCGGACGGCCGTGCCGCGACCGTGGCGGCGACCAGCGGCATCGAGACGGCCAAGAGCGGCTGGATCGAGGACACGGACGCGGTGCGGGCCCTGGTGGCCGGCCTCGGGGCCGTGATCACCCGGATGAGGGAGCGCATCGAGGCCACGGCCGAACCCGATCCGGTGACGCAGGACATTCTGATCGGGCTCACGCGGGACCTGGAGAAGCACCACTGGATGTTCCAGGCGGAGAACGTCAACGGTCGCTAGCCCGGTGCGGGCGGGGCCGGCGGCGGCCCCGGGGCGGGCGGGGGCGGCGTGACCTTGTCGGGGGCGGCGTGATCGGCAGGCTCAAGGGGCGTGGGATGTGTGATACGCGCCCGTGAGCCTCCCGTACGCCCTCCCGCCGCGAGTGAGCGGGCGTCTAGCGTCGGCCGAAGGAGGCAGTCGATGGCAGCCCTGGGAGGAGCCGGTAAACGGCACGACAAGCGGCGCCGGGGACCGGTCCGGTGGATGCTCGCGCTCGCGCTCGGTGGCGTCTGGTGGTGGGCGGTGTTACGGCTGGCCGCCGCGCCGGAGCAGACCGGGCCCGTCGAGGGCGCGTTCACGGCCGGCGGCTGGGGATTGAGCCTGCTGCCGGTTCATTGCGGCCCCTCCCCGGGGCGGGCGGTGCGCCGCCTGTGGTCGGGGCCGGGGTCGCGGCCGGGGTCACCAGGGCATGGCGACGCCGCCGTTCGGGCGCAGGATCTGGCCGGTCGTGAACGATGAGGCGTCGGACGCCAGGTGGAGCACCGCGTGTGCGACGTCCGCCGGCTCCCCCACCCGCCCCAGCGGAGCGCGCCGCGCCATCGGCTCTTCGGCCCGGCGCTGCTCCTCCCTACTGCCGCGCTCGGTCATCGGCGTGCGGATCCAGCCGGGGGCGACGGCGTTGACGCGGATGCCGTGGCGGCCCACCTCGGTGGCGAGGGTCTTGGTGAGCTGCACGACGGCGGCCTTCGCGACGCCGTAGCACAGCAGGCCGGGCGCCCCGGTGTCGATGGCGCCGGAGGCCATCGTGACGATGCTGCCTCCGCCGCCCTGCTCGATCATGGCGCGGGCGGCCTCCTGACAGCCGTACAGCACCCCTTTGAAGTTGACCGCGAGCACCCGGTCCAGGTCGGAGTCGGCCGTCTCCAGGACCGGGCTGCTGTGCATGATCCCCGCGATATTCGCCATGATGTCCAGCCTGCCTCCCGCGCGGACGGCGGCCACGGCGGCGGCGACCTGGGTCCGGTCGGCGACATCGAGGGTGTGGGGGTGGGCGCTCCCCCCGGACTCGTTGATCCGTTCGGCCGTCCGGCGCGCCCCCGCCCCGTCCAGGTCCGCGCAGTGGACGGTCGCGCCGGCCTCGGCGAGCAGGAGGGCGGCGGCCCGGCCTATTCCGCCGGCCGCGCCGGTGACCAGGGCGGTGCGGCCGGTGAGGTCGTACGCGATGACGGTCATGGCGCGACCGTATGACCGGATCTGACGGAGCGTCAATAAGTCTGGTCGGCCGGGGAGGCCGGGTCCGGTTGGCAGGCCGGGCACCAGTAGGTGAGCCGCTCCTGGCCGGAGGGGTCCAGGCCGTCGGTGCGCACCGGCGTGCCGCAGCGCAGACAGGGCTTGCCCGCCCGGCCGTAGACCCACAGCCGGCGGTCGGCTCGCGACTCGGCCGTGGTGATCCGCGCCGGACGGGCCTTGTTGGCCTCCAGCAGTCTCTTGGCGAGCGCCACCAGGCGCTGCGGGGACGGCACTTGGCCGACGGGCAGCCAGGGGGAGACGCGCATCAGGAAACACAGCTCCGACTTGTACACATTGCCGATCCCCGCCAGGTTGCGCTGGTCCAGCAGCGCCTCGCCGACGGGGCGGGCGGGATCGGCGAGCAGCCGGCGCAGGGCCTCCTGAGGGTCCCAGTCGGGGCCGAGGAGATCGGGGCCCAGGTGTCCGACGACCCGGTCCTCGTCCGCGGTGCGGAGCAGGTCGAGGACGGGGAGGCGGTAGCCGACGGCCGTGTGGTCGGCGGTGGACAGGACGGCGCGGACCTGGTGGAGCGGGCCGCCGCGCCACCGCTCGCCGGGGTCGTAGACCCGCCACGCCCCGTCCATCCGCAGATGTGAGTGGAGGGTCAGGCCGCCCTCGATGCGGGTGAGGAGGTGCTTCCCGCGCGCGGTGGCGTCCATGACCCGGCGCCCGGCGAGGTCGACCGTGGCCAGCCGGGGGACGCGCAGGTCGCAGCCGGTCAGCGGCCGGTCGGCCAGGGCCTGGTGCAGACGGCGGGCCGTCCGCCAGACGGTGTCTCCCTCGGGCATGGCTCCATGATGCCGCCCGGCGGCGCGGGGCGGGCCGGGGCCCGGGACGCCGGCCGCGTGGATTCCGGGGCGGTCAAGGGCGCAGGCGCAGGCCCCGGGGGGTGGGGTGGAAGCCGACGGCTTCCAGGGCGCGCCCGGTCGGGGAGGACAGCGCCGCCGCCCCGTTGACCCGCTCGACGGTCACCGTGCCCAGCGAGCCCGCCCGCGCGGCCTGGGCGAGCGCCTCGGCCGCCGCGTCGAGCCGGGCGTCGTCGTGCCAGGCGAGGAGCGTCTTGCCGCCGCGCTCCATGTAGAGAGTCAGCTCTCCGTCGACGAGGACCACCAGGGAGCCCGCCTTCCGGCCCGGCCGGTGGGTCGCGTCCCCTGGCGGATCGGGCCAGGGGAGGGCCGCTCCGTACGCGTTGGCCGGGTCGGCGGCGGCGAGGAGGACGGCGCGGCGGGCCGGGTCGCCGGTCTCGCGGGCCGTGGCCGCGGCGCGGAGCCGGTCGACCGCGCCGTCCATGGCGAACTGGGCGGCGCCGAGCCCTTCGACCACATAGCCGCGGCGGGCCTGGCCGTTGTCCTCGAAGGCGGACAGCACCCGGTAGGCGGCGGAGAAGCCGCCCTCGACGCCCTCGGCGGCGACCGCGCCGCGGGTGACCACGCCATGGCGGTCCAGTAGCGTGCGGGCCAGCGCGTGGGCGCGGTGGGTGGGCTCGGGCTCGCGCTCGGGGAGCAGGGACCAGCGGCCCGCCACGGTGGGCGGTCCGTTCCGCGAGGCGGTGGGGCGGGCGGTCAGGCCGCCGTAACGGCCCCGGGGGACCGCGCGCCTGGCGCGGTGGGCGGTGGAGCCGGCCGTACGGCCCGAGCCCATCAGGGCGCGCAGCGGGGCGAGGGTGTCGCCGGTGAGCCGGCCGGACCAGGCCAGGTCCCAGACGGCCTCCGCGAGCCGCGGGTCCTGCACGTCGTGTCCGGCGGCTCGGACCTGCTCGGCGATCTGGCGGAAGAACAGCCCGTAGCCGCCGGCCAGCGCGTCCAGTACCGCCTGGTGGAGGGGGCCGATCTCCAGCGGGTGCGGGGCGTGGAGCAGCAGCGGAGCGGACTCGGCGAGATGGAGGGTGACCCAGCCGTCCTTGCCGGGCAGGGCGCCCGCCCCGGCCCACACGACCTCCCCGCTCGCGGTGAGCTCGTCCAGCATGGTGGGGGTGTAGTCGCTGACCCGGGAGGGCAGGACCAGCTTCTCCAGGGCCGAGGCGGGCACCGGGGCGCCCTGGAGCTGCTCGACGGCGCGCACCAGGCCGTCGATCCCGCGCAGGCTGTGCGTGCCCAGGTGCTGCCAGCGGGGGAGGAAGGCGGCCAGCGCGGCCGGCGGGACGGGCTCCAGCTCATGGCGCAGCGCGGCCAGGGAGCGGCGGCGCAGCCGGCGCAGCACGGCGGCGTCGCACCACTCCTGGCCGGCCCCGGCGGGGGCGAACTCGCCCTGGACGATGCGGCCGCTCGCCGCGAGGCCGTGCAGCGCCCCCTCGGTGACCGCGGTGCCCAGGCCGAAGCGGGCCGCCGCCTGGGCGGAGGTGAAGGGGCCGTGGGTGCGGGCGAAGCGGGCCAGAAGATCGCCGAGCGGGTCCTTGACCGGCTCGGTGAACGCCTCGGGCACCCCCACGGGGAGCGCGGTGCCCAGCGCGTCCCGCAGCCGCCCCGCGTCCTCGACGGCCGCCCAGTGCTCCTGCCCGGCGATCCGGACGCGGAGGGCGCGGCGGGCCGCCGCCAGCTCCGGCGCCCACGCGGCCTCGGCGCCGCGCTCGGACAGCTCGGCGTCGGTGAGCGGGCCGAGGACGCGCAGCAGGTCGGCGACGCCCTCGACGTCCTTGATCCGCCGGTCGTCGGTGAGCCACTGCAGCTCGCGCTCCAGCTCGGCCAGCACATCCGCGTCGAGCAGCTCCCGCAGCTCGGCCTGGCCGAGGAGCTCCGCCAGCAGCCGGGAGTCCAGGGAGAGCGCCGCGGCCCGGCGCTCGGCCAGCGGCGAGTCGCCCTCGTACAGGAACTGCGCCACATAGCCGAAGAGCAGCGAGCGGGCGAACGGGGAGGGCTCGGGGGTGGTCACCTCCACCAGCCGGACCCGGCGGGACTCGATGTCGCCCATCAGCTCGGTCAGGCCCGGTACGTCGAAGACGTCCTGCAGACATTCGCGGACGGCTTCGAGCACGATCGGGAACGAACCGAACTCGCTCGCCACCTGGAGGAGCTGCGCGGCCCGCTGGCGCTGCTGCCACAAGGGGGTGCGCTTGCCCGGGTCGCGGCGGGGCAGCAGCAGGGCGCGGGCGGCGCACTCGCGGAAGCGGGAGGCGAACAGCGCCGAGCCGCCGACCTGGTCGGTGACGATCTGGCCGACCTCGTCCTTGTCGAAGGCGACATCGGCCGCCCCGACGGGGGATTGCTCGGCGTCGTACTCCCGCCCGGGGGCCATCGGGTCGCCGTCCAGCAGGTCCAGGCCCATCAGGTCCGCGTCGGGCAGGCGGAGCACGATGCCGTCGTCCGCGTGCATCGCCTGCGCATCGAGACCGAACCGCTCGGCCAGGCGCGCGCCCAGTGCCAGCGCCCAGGGCGCGTGGACCTGCGCGCCGAAGGGGGAGTGGATGACGACGCGCCAGTCGCCCAGCTCGTCCCGGAAGCGCTCCACGACGATCGTGCGGTCGTCCGGCACATGGCCGCAGGCGCGGCGCTGCTCGTCCAGATACGCCAGCACATTGTCCGCGGCCCAGGTGTCGAGTCCCGCGGCCAGCAGCCGCTCCCGGGCCGCCTCCGGGGCCAGGCCGCCGACCTCGCGGAGGAACGCGCCCAGCGCGCGGCCCAGCTCCAGCGGGCGGCCCAGCTGGTCGCCCTTCCAGAACGGGAGGCGCCCGGGGACGCCGGGGGCAGGGGTGACCACGACCCGGTCGCGGGTGATGTCCTCGATCCGCCACGAGGTGGTGCCGAGGGTGAACACATCGCCCACCCGCGACTCGTAGACCATCTCCTCGTCGAGCTCGCCGACCCGGCCCCCGCCCTTCTTGGGGTCCGAGCCCGCCAGGAAGACCCCGAACAGGCCGCGGTCGGGGATCGTGCCGCCCGAGGTGACGGCCAGCCGCTGCGCCCCCGGGCGCCCGGTGACGGTGCCCGCCACCCGGTCCCACACCAGGCGCGGCCGCAGCTCGGCGAAGGCGTCGGAGGGATAGCGGCCCGCGAGCATGTCGAGGACCGAGGTGAAGGCGGACTCCGGGAGCGCGGCGAAGGGCGCGGCGCGGCGCACCAGGGCCAGCAGCTCGTCCACGTCCCAGGTGTCCACGGCCACCATGGCGACCAGCTGCTGGGCCAGCACGTCCAGCGGGTTGGCGGGCACCCGCAGCGACTCGATGGCCCCCTCGCGCATCCGCTCGGTGACCACGGCCGCCTGCACCAGGTCGCCGCGGTACTTCGGGAAGACCACACCGGTGGAGACCGCCCCCACCTGATGGCCGGCGCGGCCCACCCGCTGCAGCCCGGAGGCCACCGAGGGCGGCGACTCGACCTGGACGACGAGGTCGACCGCGCCCATGTCGATGCCCAGCTCCAGGCTGGAGGTGGCCACCACGGCGGGCAGCCGGCCCGCCTTCAGGTCCTCCTCCACCAGCGCCCGCTGCTCCTTGGACACCGAGCCGTGGTGCGCGCGGGCCAGCAGCGCGGGCGCCCCCTTGGCGGCCCCCGACTCGGCCATCAGCTCGGCGGGGGAGTGGTCCTCGGGCAGCGCCTCGCCCGTGGCCCGCTCGTACGCGATCTCGTTGAGCCGGTTGCACAGGCGCTCGGCGAGGCGGCGGGAGTTGGCGAAGACGATGGTCGAGCGGTGGGCCTGCACCAGATCGGCGATCCGCTCCTCCACATGGGGCCAGATCGACGGCTTCTCGCCCGTGTCCCCGTCCTGGACGGGTGAGCCCCCCAGCTCGCCCAGGTCCTCGACCGGGACCACCACCGACAGGTCGAACTCCTTGCCCGAGGGCGGCTGGACGATCTCCACCCTGCGCCGCGGCGAGAGGAACCGCGCCACCTCGTCCACCGGCCGCACCGTGGCCGACAGGCCGATCCGCCGGGCCGGGCGGGCCAGCAGCTCGTCGAGCCGCTCCAGGGAGAGCGCGAGATGCGCCCCGCGCTTGGTCCCGGCGACGGCGTGCACCTCGTCCAGGATCACCGTCTCCACGCCGCGCAGCGCCTCCCGCGCGGACGAGGTGAGCATCAGGAACAGCGACTCGGGGGTGGTGATGAGGATGTCCGGCGGCCGGCTGACCAGCGCGCGGCGCTCGGCCGCCGGGGTGTCGCCGGAGCGCACGCCCACCCGGATCTCAGGCTCGGGCAGGCCGAGCCGGACGGACTCCTGGCGGATGCCGGTGAGCGGGCTGCGGAGGTTGCGCTCGACATCCACCGCCAGGGCCTTGAGCGGCGAGACGTACAGCACCCGGCAGCGCTTCCGGGTCTCGGCCGGCGGGGGCGTGCCGGCCAGCCGGTCGAGGGCGGCGAGAAAGGCCGCCAGGGTCTTGCCCGAGCCCGTCGGAGCCACGACCAGCACGTCCGAGCCCTCGCCGATCGCCCGCCAGGCGCCCTCCTGGGCGGCCGTGGGCGCGGTGAAGGCGCCCGTGAACCATCCGCGGGTCGCGGGGGAGAAACCGTCGAGTGCTGGACCTGCCATGCCCTCCATCGTGCACCGGGCCACTGACAACGGGCGGACCCGCAGGTCAGGGCCCCGGGGAGCGGCGCACAATGACCCCATGGACACCAAACGGCGGTCGGCGGAGTGGGCACGGCACTGGCGCTGGACCGCGCTGCCGGGCCTCGACCTGCTGCGGGCCCGCTACGTGGACCACAGCTTCCCCCTGCACTCGCACGACGGGTACGTCTTCGGCGCGGTCACCCGCGGGGTGGAGGAGGTCGGGCTGCCGGGCGGCACCGAGCGGGCCGGCCCCGGCACCGTCGTCATGATCAACCCCGAGGTGCCGCACACCGCGCGCGCCGGGGCCCCGGAGGGCTGGACCTACGCCACGCTCTACCCCTCCGCGTCGGTGATCGCCGAGATCGCGGCCGAGGCCACCACGGTCCGCGGCACCGTCGGGTTCCGCGAGGCCCTGGTCGAGGACGCACACGCCGCGCACCTCATCAGCGAGGTCCACCGGGCGGCCGAGGAAGGCAACGCGCTCGCCGCCGACGGCCTGCTGCGCGTCGCCGTCGCCCGGCTGCTGCGGCGCCACGGCGGCCCGCTCCCCGCACGTCCGGCGCGCACCGCGGGCGCGCGGGTGGCGGTGCGCGCCCGCGAGATCCTCGACGCGCGGATGGCGGACCCGCCCACCCTGGAGGCCCTGGCGGCCGAACTCGGTACGGGTCCCTTCGCCCTGCTGCGCGCCTTCCGCGCCGCCTACGGCATGCCGCCGTACACCTGGCTCACCGACGCGCGGGTGCGCCGGGCGCGCCGCCTGCTCGAGGGCGGGGCCGCCCCGGCCGAGGCCGCTGTCGCCGTCGGCTTCACCGATCAGCCCCATCTGAACCGCCACTTCACCCGGATCGTCGGAGTGCCACCGGGCGCCTACCGGCGCGAGCGTGCAAGAACGTACAAGACCGGATCCGGTCCGGTCTCCTAGCGTGCGGAGTGTGGCAGAACAGATCGACATACGTACCGGCTCCGGGGCCGGTCCCGGAGCCGACCGCGGCTCCGGAACCGAGCCCGTGACCGACTCCCCGCCCGGAGCGCCCAAGGCGAGCGCGGCCGTGGTCCGCGACGCGCTGGGCGTCGGGGTCGCGGTCGGGCTCTCCGGCTTCGCCTTCGGGGTGACGTCGGCGGGCGCGGGCCTCAGCGTCCCGCAGACCTGCGCGCTCAGCCTCCTCGTCTTCACCGGCGCCTCGCAGTTCGCCCTCGTGGGCGCGCTGGCGGCGGGCGGCAATCCGCTCACCGCCGCCGCGGGGGCGTTCTTCCTGGGCGTGCGCAACGCCTTCTACGGGTTGCGGCTGTCCGGCCTCCTCGCGCTGCCCCGTTCGGTGCGGCCCCTGGCCGCCCAGTGGGTCATCGACGAGACCTCCGCCGTCGCCCTGGCGCAGCCGGACCGGCGCAGAGCGCGGCTCGGCTTCACCGTCACGGGCCTGAGCCTGTACGTCCTGTGGAACCTCACCACGCTGATCGGCGCCCTCGGCGCGTCCGCGCTCGGCGACACCGCCGCCTGGGGGCTGGACGCCGCCGGCCCGGCGGTCTTCCTCGCCCTGCTGGCCCCCATGCTCCGCGGCACGGTCGAGCGGGCCGCGGCCGGCCTCGGGGCCCTGCTCGTCCTCGGCTGCCTGCCGGTGCTGCCCGCCGGCGTCCCCGTCCTGGTGGCGGCGCTCGCCGCGCCCGCCGTGCTGGCCGCGCACGGCCTGCGCGCCCGGCGCGCGACCGGGGAGGGGAGGGACCGTTGAGCACCTGGATCGCCATCGGTGTCACCGCGGCCGGGTGCTACCTGGTCAAACTGCTGGGCCTGTCGGTGCCCGCCGGCGCGCTCGAGCGCCCGCTCGTCCGGCGCCTGGCCGCGCTGCTCCCCGTCGCGCTGCTGGCCGCCCTCACCGCCCAGCAGACCTTCGGCGACGGCGGGCACCTGGTCCTCGACGCGCGGGCCGCCGGGCTCGGCGCGGCCGTGATCGCCTTGGTGGCGCGCGCTCCCTTCCTGGTGGTGGTCGCCGTCGCGGTGGCCGTCACCGCGGGCGTACGGGCGCTGTAGCCGCGGGCTCCCTCACAGGGCGCGGCCGTACGCGCGCAGCGTCAGCAGGGCCTCGATGGTCACGATCGGCCGCGACTCCAGGACCGCCCCGGGCGCCCGGGTGCTCCGGCGGAGGGGCCAGCCGCCGTCCTCGCACTGGGAGTCCGCGAGGAAGTCGAGCGACCGCTCCACTTCGGCGTCGGTGAACCACGCGCGGGCGGTGGAGCCGGGAGTGGGCGCCACCTCGTGGACGAAGATCCGCCGGCCCGGGGGGTGACCGTGCGGAGGCGGGGTGGCCCGGGCGGCTTCGGGGTCCAGCGCCACCAGCCCCTGCTTGCGCACCCGCCGGCCGAGCCGCTCCGCCGCCGCCAGCGCCCGGGAGCGGTCCGGCGCGCCGTCGAGGAAGGCGACGGCCGCCAGGACCTCCTCCGCACGGGGCGCCGCGCGCTCCTCCAGCGCCGCGACCGCCGCCCAGCAGAAGTCGGTGGCCCGGAACAGCCAGGCATGCCAGACGTCGTTGCGGTGCAGCAGCCCCACCACCGGGCCGGTGGTGAGCAGGTTCCCGGCCGGGCCGTCCGCCATCGGGCCCCCGAAGGCCGCCGGCCCCCCGGAGGCCACGGGGCTGCCCGGCGGCGCGGGGCGGTGCGCCGGGAGCGCGCCGTCCGGGGTGGTGATCTCCGTCAGATAGCGGCACAGGCCCTCCGCGCGCCGCCCCCCGCAGCGGCCGATCCCGTCCAGGACGCGCAGCGCGTGCGCGGCGTGCTGCGGTCGGCTGTGCGGGCCCCGCAGATCCGGCTCCAGGGCGTGGCCGTAGCCCCCGTCGTCCCCCAGGTACGCGGTCAGCGCGGTCTCGACCGGGTCGGCGCCCCCGCCCAGGAAGTGGTACGCGAATCTGCGCTGCTCGAGCACCCGGGCGGTCAGCCATACGAACTGCTCGGCGCGGGCCAGCGGGGAGGAGGGGACTGCTGCGGATCGGTCCATGGGCCGACCGTAGGCCGGAAAGCGCTGTCGCACGGCGGCTCGCGCCGGAGTGCACCCCCAGGAGCGCGATACTGGTCGCATGCGGTTGACGGACTTCTGGCGACGGATGGCGGACTACTTCGGAGAGGGGTACGCCGACTCCTTCGCGCGCGACCATGTGATGTCGGAGCTCGGCGGCCGCACCGTGCACCAGGCGCTGGACGCCGGCTGGGAGGCCAAGGACGTCTGGCGCGGGGTCTGCCGCGCGATGGAGATTCCGGCGGACCGGCGCTGACGAGCGCGGACACGCACGGACAAGTGCTGACAAGCACGGACAAGCACGGGCAGGCGCTGACAGGCGCTGACAGGCGCTGATCCGAGCGGTGAGCAAGGGCTGAACAAGCGCCGAGCAGGCGCCGCGCGGCCGCCGTTCCGCGGGCCCCGACTCGCGGGGTGGCCGGATGTCCGCCCCGGATGTACGCCACACTTGCCCAGTGGCCCCCGCAGAAGAGACCCTCCCGCCCGACGCCGACGGCGTCCCCGCCGCCCCCGAGGCCGCCGCCGCCCGCGAGGCGCGGCCCGACGGGCGCATGCCGCGCTGGCTCCCGCGCGCCATGGTGCTCGCGCTGGCCCTGGTGGCCTGTTTCCGCCTCGCCACCTGGGCCTTCGACCAGCTGACCGGACTGCTCCTCAACATCCTCATAGCGTTCTTCCTCGCGCTCGCCGTCGAACCGGCCGTGGACCGGATGGCGGCGCGCGGCGTGCGCCGGGGGCTGGCCACCGGGCTGGTCTTCCTCGGCATCCTGATCGGCGTCGCCGGGTTCTTCACCCTGCTCGGCTCGATGCTCGCCGACCAGATCGTGACCATGGTCGAGGAGTTCCCGAAGTATCTGGACCAGGTGGTCAGCTGGATCAACGAGACCTTCCACACCGAGCTGTCGCGGGTCGAGATCCAGGACAGCCTGCTCCACTCCGAGTGGCTGCAGAGCTACGTCAAGAACAGCGCGAACAACGTGCTGGACGTCTCGGCGCAGGTGCTCGGGGGGCTCTTCAAGGTCCTCACCGTGACCCTCTTCGCCTTCTACTTCGCCGCCGACGGCCCCCGGCTGCGCCGTGCCCTGTGCTCGGTGCTGCCGCCGAGCCGCCAGACCGAGGTGCTGCGCGCCTGGGAGATCGCGGTCGCCAAGACCGGCGGCTACATCTACTCGCGCGGCCTGATGGCGCTGATCTCCGGCATAGCGCACTACGTGCTGCTGGAGTGGCTGGGCGTGCCGTACGCCCCGGCGCTGGCCGTCTGGGTGGGGTTGATCTCGCAGTTCATCCCGACCATCGGCACCTATCTGGCGGGCGCCCTGCCGATGCTCATCGCGTTCACCGTCAACCCCTGGTACGCGCTGTGGGTGCTGGTCTTCGTGGTGGTCTACCAGCAGTTCGAGAACTACCTGCTGCAGCCGCGCATCACCGCCAGGACCGTGGACATCCACCCGGCCGTCTCCTTCGGCTCGGTCATCGCGGGCACCGCCCTGCTGGGCGCGGTGGGCGCGCTGATCGCGATCCCGGCGACCGCGACGCTGCAGGCGTTCCTCGGCGCGTACATCAAGCGGTACGACGTGACGGACGACCCGCGGGTCCAGGGCCGGACGCGGCGCCGGCGCGGCATGTCGGCGCTCGCGCGGGCCCGCGACGCGCTGAAGCGGCGCGGTTGACACGAAAATCGAACATCCATTCTCATGGTGGATCTCGGCTGAGTTATCCACAGGCGGAGGACGTCCGGGCCGCTTGTCAGTGGCAGGCGTTAGCGTCGTGGACGTGAAGCGATCGACACAAGCAAACCGGGTGGAACCCATGGCAGGAACCGACCGCGAGAAGGCGCTCGACGCCGCGCTCGCACAGATTGAACGGCAATTCGGCAAGGGCGCAGTGATGCGCATGGGGGAGCGGCCGAACGAGCCGGTCGAGGTCATCCCCACCGGATCGACGGCGCTCGACGTGGCCCTCGGCGTCGGCGGCCTGCCGCGCGGCCGTGTGGTGGAGGTCTTCGGTCCCGAGTCCTCCGGTAAGACCACCCTGACCCTCCACGCGGTGGCCAACGCCCAGCGGGCCGGAGGCACGGTCGCCTTCGTGGACGCGGAGCACGCCCTCGACCCGGACTACGCGCAGAAGCTGGGCGTCGACACCGACTCCCTGATCCTCTCCCAGCCGGACAACGGCGAGCAGGCGCTCGAGATCACCGACATGCTGATCCGCTCCGGCGCGCTCGACCTCATCGTCATCGACTCCGTCGCCGCCCTGGTGCCGCGCGCGGAGATCGAGGGCGAGATGGGCGACTCCCACGTCGGCCTCCAGGCCCGGCTGATGAGCCAGGCGCTCCGCAAGATCACCGGCGCGCTCAACCAGTCCAAGACCACCGCGATCTTCATCAACCAGCTCCGCGAGAAGGTCGGCGTCATGTTCGGCTCCCCGGAGACGACGACCGGTGGCCGGGCGCTGAAGTTCTACGCCTCGGTGCGCCTGGACATCCGCCGCATCGAGACGCTCAAGGACGGCACCGAAGCGGTCGGCAACCGCACCCGCGTCAAGGTCGTGAAGAACAAGGTCGCGCCGCCCTTCAAGCAGGCCGAGTTCGACATCCTGTACGGCCAGGGCATCAGCCGCGAGGGCGGCCTGATCGACATGGGCGTCGAGCACGGCTTCATCCGCAAGTCCGGCGCCTGGTACACGTACGAGGGCGACCAGCTCGGCCAGGGCAAGGAGAACGCCCGGAACTTTTTGAAGGACAACCCCGACCTGGCCAACGAGATCGAGAAGAAGATCAAGGAGAAGCTGGGCATCGGCGTCAAGCGGGAGGAGCCGGCCGTGGAGCCCGGCGCCGACGCGGGCGCCCCGGCCGCGGCCGCCGCCGCGCCGGTGAAGACGGCGCCCGCCACGGCGGCCAAGGCCGGAACGAAGGCGGCCAAGGCCGCCACGGCCAAGAGCTGACCGTGACGCGGCGGACCGACTGGCCGGACGGCCAAGGCCGTCCGGCCGGCCCGGACAGCGGCGTCCCCTCCTCGTCGAGGGCCGAGCAGGGGCCGCCGCGCGACCCGGAGGAGCAGGCGCGGGCGATCTGCCTGCGCCTGCTCACCGGGACCCCGCGCACCCGCCGACAGCTCGCGGACGCGCTGCGCACCCGCGGCATCCCCGACGAGGTGGCGCAGGAGGTGCTGTCCCGCTTCGAGGACGCGGGGCTGATCGACGACGCGGCGTTCGCCGACGCCTGGGTGGAGTCCCGCCACCACAGCCGGGGCCTCGCCCGCCGGGCGCTCGCGCGCGAGCTGCGCACCAAGGGGGTGGACCCGGCGCTGATCGACGAGGCCGTCGGGCAGCTCGACGCCGAGCAGGAGGAGCACACCGCCCGCGAGCTGGTGGAGCGCAAGCTGAGGGCCACCCGCGGCCTCGACCGGGAGAAGAGGCTGCGCCGGCTGGCCGGGATGCTCGCGCGCAAGGGCTATGCGGAGGGGCTGGCGCTGCGAGTGGTGCGGCGCGCGCTGGAAGAGGAGGGGGAGGACCCGGAGCTGCTGGAGCGGCATCTGCCCGAGGGGTGAGTCCGGTGCGGTCGGCGGCCCCGACCTGCCGGAGAGGGGGGTTAACCCGACCCTGAAGAGGCCGGTCGGCCGGAGCGCCCCCGCCCCCGGCCCCGTGGAATGGTGCGCTCATGACAGAGCACACCGCACGGCGAGCCATGATGTTGCGCTATGCGATACGGACCCTGCGCGCCCGCAAGGGCGGATTCATCGGCGCGCTGCTCGCCCTCTTCTGCGCCTCGGCGCTGATCACCGCCTGCGGCGTGCTGCTGGAGACCGGCCTGCGCGGCTCCATCGCCACCGAGCGCTATGCCGCGACCCCCGTCGTCGTCTCGGCCGACCAGTACGTGCACCAGGTCACGGTCAAGCACAAGAAGGGCAAGACGAAGGTCAAGCACAAGGCCAAGCCCCTCGCCGAGCACGCCTGGCTGCCGTACGGGACGGTGCGCACCGTCCAGCGGGTCCCCGGAGTGCGTCGTGCGGTCCCCGAAGTCACCTTCCCCGCCCACGCGGTGACGCCCGACGGCCGCGTCCTGTCCGGCCCCGACGGCACCCCCTCCTATGGCCACGCCTGGAGCTCCGCGCCGCTGACCCCCTTCGCCCTCACCCGCGGCAGCGCCCCGCGCCTCGCCGGAGACGTCGTCGTCGACCGCGCCCTCGCGGCCCGCGCCGGCCTCGAGCCCGGTGACCGGCTCACCGTCCAGTCCACCGCCGCCCCCCGCACCTACCGCGTCACCGGCATCGCCGCCCCGGCCGGCGGCGATCTGCGCCGGCAGACCAGCCTGTTCTTCACCGACTCCGAGGCCACCCGGCTCGCCGCCCACCCCGGCCGGGTCGCCGCCATCGGCGTACTGCCCGAGCCGGGCACCGACCCCGCCCGGTTGAAGCACGACCTCGCCACGGCCCTGACCGGCACCAAGGCGCGGATCCACACCGGCGGCGACCGCGGGCCCACCGAATTCCCCGACGCGGCGGCCGCCCGCACCCGCCTGGTCAGCATGGGCGGGGCCATGGGCGGCACCTCGCTCCTGGTCGCGGTCCTCGTCGTGGTCGGCACCTTCGCGCTCTCCATCCAGCAGCGACACCGCGAGATCGCGCTGCTCCGCGCCATCGCCGCCACCCCGCGCCAGATCCGCCGCCTGCTCGGCCGGGAGGCCCTGCTCGTCGGCCTGGTGGCGGGCGCCCTGGGCGCGCTCGCCGGACTGCCCCTCGCCCACTGGCTGTACGGCCGGTTCGTGGAGGTGGGAGCCGTCCCCGCCACCTTGCACCTGGCCGTCGGCTTCTTCCCGATGGGCGCGGCCGTGGCCACCACGCTGCTCGGCGCCTGGGCCGCGGCCCGGATCTCCGCCCGCCGGATCGTCCGCATCCGGCCCGCCGAGGCCCTGTCCGAGGCCGCGGCCCCGCGGCCCCGCCCGGCCCTGGGGCGGACGCTGGCCGGACTGGCGCTGCTGGCCGGCGGAGTGGTCCTGGTCGTGCTCCTCGGCCATCTGCACACCGAGCCCGCCTCGACCCCCGTCACCTACCTCGCCGTCGTCGTCCTCGCCGGAGCCGTCGCGCTGCTCGGCCCGCTGATCGTCCGTACGGCGGTGGCGGTCCTCGCGCTGCCGCTGCGCGCGGTACGGCCCTGGGGCCGGCTGGCCACCGCCAACCTCCGGGGGAACGCCACCCGGATGGCCACCGCCGTCACCCCGCTCGTGCTGCTCATCGGCATGGCCGCGACGGTGCTCTTCCTCCATCCCACGCTCGACGACGCCGCCCGGCGTCAGGCCAGGGACGGCAACCGCGCCGACTGGACGCTCGCGTCCCAGGGCCCCGGCGTGCCCGGGGCGGCGGCCGCCGCGGTCCGCCGGACGCCGGGGGTCACGGCGGCCACCGAGGTGGTGCGGACCACCGTGCGCGTCGGCCTCGACAAGTACCAGGCGCAGGGCGTGACCCCCCAGGGCCTGACCCGGACCTGGGACCCGGACGTCACCCGGGGCTCCCTGGCCCGCTTCGGTGCCGGCACCGCGGCCCTCAGCGAGGTCGCGGCCGACGACCTGGGACTGGCCCCCGGCGGCAGGCTGCGGCTCACCCTCGGGGACGGCACCCCCGCCACGCTCACGGTCGTCGCCGTCTACGCCCGCGGGCTGGGCTTCGGGGATCTGACCCTGCCCCACGACCTGGTGGCCCGGCACGTCGACAATCCGCTGGCCTCGTCGGTGCTCGTGGCCGCGGACCACGCCGCGCGGGCCCGGGTGGCGAAGGCCGTGCGGGGCTTCCCGGGGGTCCGGGTCCTCGACCCGGACCGGGTGGAGGAACTGCGCGCCGCGACCGCCCGGTCGAACGCGGAGGTCGACTACATCGCGATGGGCCTCATCGTGGCCTTCACCGCCATCGCCGTCGTCAACACCCTGGCCATGTCCACGGCCGAGCGCGGCCGGGAGTTCGCGAAGCTCAGGCTGGCCGGGGCCACGCGGCGCCAGGTGCTGCGGATGCTGCGACTCGAGACGGCGGGCCTGCTGCTGATCGCGGTCGTCCTGGGCACCGGGACGGCGCTGGCCGTCCTGACCGCGTTCAGCGTCGGCATGACCGGCGGCGCGGCGCCCACCGTCGTCCCGCTCACCTACGCCCTCGTGCTGGGTCTCGCGGCGCTGCTGGCCTTCGCGGCGACCGTGCTGCCCGGGCGGCTGGCCCTGTCGGCCCGGCCGGTGGACCTGGCCTCGGCCAAGGACTGAACCCAGGACTGAACCGCGCACCGGCCCCCTGGAACGGCAAAGGCTCAAGTCCGGGGGCCGGTCGGTCGGTTGCGGGCGGGGGCGCTCAGGAGTGGGGGCGCACCGGAAGGCCCGCCGCGCGCCACGCCTGGAAGCCGCCCACCAGGTCCGTGGCGCGGGACAGCCCGAGCTGTCGCAGCGAGACCGCCGCGAGGCTGGAGGCGTACCCCTCGTTGCACACCACCACGACCCGCAGGCCGTGGTCGGTGGCCTCCGGCAGCCGGTGGTCGCACAGCGGGTCGAGCCGCCACTCCAGTTCGTTGCGCTCGACGATCAGCGCCCCCGGTATCGTCCCGTCCCTCTCCCGCAGCGCCGCGTACCGTATGTCCACCAGCAGCCCGCCCTCGGCGTGCGCCGCGGCGGCTTCCTCGGGCCCGAGGCGGTCGAGTCCGGCACGGGCCTCGGCCAGCAGGTCGTCGATGCTCCGCTTCTCGCTCACCGGGTCACTCCCATTCGGCCGGCCGCTCGACCTGCTCCAGCCGCAGCACCGCTCCGGTGCGGCTGTACCGGCGGATCAGCGGCAGCGGCGGGTAGTAGGCGTGCACCGACACGGCGTGCCGGTCCGTGGAGGTGTTGAGCACCTCGTGCACGTGGTGCGGCCCGAAGGCGCGGCCCTGTCCGGCGGCGACCCGCCGCTCGCGGTCGACGTCGTCGGCCAGCTCCAGGGTCTTCCAGCCCTCGGTGGGCAGGCGCGCCGCGAGTGACTGTTCCCAGAGCTCTCCGGCCGCCGTCACGAACGCGCCGTGCGAGCCGCCGTGGTCGTGCCAGCCGGTGCCGGTGCCGGGTGGCCAGCCGATCAGCCATGCCTCGCTGCCGCCCGGCCCCTCGAGCCGCAGCCAGGTGCGGCCCTCCGGGTCGAGGGGGAGCGAGTCGACGAGGGCGGTGTCGGCCGCCGTCCGGCGGACGAATTCCAGGAGTTCCGCCGGGGTGGGCGCGGCGTCGCCGGAGGGCCGGGCGGAACCCGCGGGCAGGGTGGGCGAGGAAGTGCTTGTGTCGGGCACGGAGACCGTCCTGAGTGATCGCAAAGGGGCGCGGTCCGAGCCGCGCGGGAAAGAAGTCGATCAACAGGAGGGGCAACAGACGCAGCCCGCGTAGCGGACGAGGTCCACATGGACCCTCCGCCAGAAGCGCGGCAACCGGGCGTCAGTCACGCGGCGTACTCAACCACGCCCCGGAACCCAAGGTCAACTACTCCCGTCCACCCCTCGGACGCGTCCCGTACGCCTCCTGGTGGCACGCCGGAGGCGCCACCTGACGCCCACTCCGGTGCGCGCGGCGTGCGCGCCGCGCGCACCGCCCTATCGGCGCGCCGTCGCCTCCGCCTCCACCGCGGGCCCCTCGTCCGCGTCCCGTCCGGCCCGCCCGCCCAGCGCCGCGTCCACGCACGCGTACAGCTCCGCCGGGCGCACCCCGGCCAGCGCCGCGACGAGATGCCCGTCGGGCCGTACCAGCAGCACGGTGTGGGCCGGGGCTCCCGGGTACTCCTCGGCCACCAGCAGCTCGGCCCCCACCGGGAGCGCCGAGATCGCCGCCGCGAGCCGTGGCATCAGCCCGGCGCGCAGCCAGTGGCGGCGGTCCCACACGCCCGTCCCGGGGGCGACGAGGACGACCAGAGGCTCCCGCCCGAGCCGCGCCCACAGCCGGGTGAGCGACCCGTCCGGGGCGGTCACCGGCACATCGGCCGCGAGGGCGCCGATCTCGGTGTCGACGGCGACCGAGCCCTCGGGGGCCGCCGCGGGCGTCAGGGGCGAGCGGCCGTGGACCGGCGGCTCGCCCAGTGGGCCGCGCCCCAGGTGACCGTCGGTGAGCAGCGCGTCGTGGGCGCGCACCGCGCCGGGCAGTACGGAGCGCCGCACCGCGTGCCAGCCGCCGGCCGCCCGCACCAGCGGCAGCGCCTGGTCCGCGGCGCGCAGCCGGGCTCCCATCGCGCCGCGCCGCTCGGCCTGGTAGCTGTCGAGCAGCGCCTCCGTCGCCCCGTGGTGCCAGGCCAGGGACAGCTTCCAGGAGAGGTTGCCGACGTCGCGCAGCCCCTCGTCGAGCCCCTGGGTGCCGAGCGCGCCGACCAGGTGGGCGGCGTCCCCGGCGAGGAAGACACGGCCGACGCGCCAGCGGCGCGCGAGCCGGTGGTGCACGGTGTGCACGCCGGTGTCCAGAAGCTCATGGGGGGGCGCGGGATCGCCGCACCACCCCGTGAGGGTGTCGCGCACCCGCGCGAGGAGCGCCTCCGGCGTGACCAGGTCCCGGCCCGGGGGCAGCAGCCAGTCCAGCCGCCAGACGCCGCGCGGCAGCGGCCGGGCCAGCACCTCCGCGTCGGCCGCGCGCCACGGCGGGGAGCGGTGCAGTACCGCCTCGCCGGGCCAGGGGAGTTCGGCGCGCAGCGCGGCGACCGCGTGCCGTTCCACCGCGGTGCGGCCGGGGAAGCGCACGCCCAGGAGCTTGCGGACGGTGGACCGCGGCCCGTCGCAGCCGATCAGGTAGGCGCCCCGCCACCAGGTGCTCTGGGCGCCGCGGGTGTGGACGGTGACGCCCCGGGCGTCCTGCTCCAGGGTGTCGACGCGGGTGCCCTGGACGATCCGCACCAGGTCCTCGCCCGGGACCGCGGCCAGCGCGGCGCGCAGGGCACGGGTGAGCTCGTGCTGGGGCAGGTGCAGCGGCGACGGCGGAACCGCCTCCGTCTCCTCGTCCGCGGGCCGGCCGCCGCGGCCGTCCGGCGGGCCACTGTCCAGGTGGGCCCCGTCGGGGGCCAGGGCCAGCTGCCGGACCACCTGCCGGCGCCGCAGGGTGCGCCAGCCGGTCCACGGCTCGGCCGCGTCTGCGGCCCGGCAGCCGAGCCGCTCCAGCAGGGCGGCGGTGTCGGGGCGCAGCACGACCGTACGGGCGGGCCGGGGCTCGTCGCCGCCCTGGCTCTCGTCCAACAGGATGACGGGCACTTCGGAGCGCGCGAGCGCGAGGGCCAGGGCGAGGCCGACCGGGCCCGCCCCGGCGACGATCACCGGGTCCACGGCGCGGTTCCCGTGTCCCTGCGTGGCGTACGTGACAGACGAAAACTGGCAGCTGAAACCCGGTGCGCGATCACACAAAGTATGCAACCCACTGCGGGTCCCCGCGTCAAGCGACGGGGGCGGTGGCGCCTGCGCGCCACCGCCCCCGTCGGACCGGATATCGGATTTCGGTATACGGTCAGTTCTTCGTCGCCGTGCCGGCCGGGCCGGCGATCTCGGAGTGATCGACGACGTCCAGAGCGTCTCCCGCCGCGACCGGCTGCTCGGCCGGGGCGACCGCGATGCCGCTCTTGGCGCGCCGGCCGCGCCGCTCGATCCAGGTGGCCAGGGCCGACAGCGCCATACACAGGGCCACGTAGATGGCACCGCCGACGATGATCAACGGGACGTACGGGTTGTCGTCGTTGACAACCGTGTTCCCGGCGATCTGCTGGATCTGGTACAGCAGCTCCGCGTACGTGATCACGTAGCCGAGCGAGGTGTCCTTCAGGGTGACCACCAGCTGGCTGATGATGGTCGGCAGCATCGCGCGGACGCCCTGCGGAATCAGAACCGTCATCATGACCTGGGTCTTGCGCATACCCAGGGCGTAGGCGGCCTCGCGCTGCCCCTTGGGCACCGAGTTGATGCCCGCGCGCAACACCTCGGCCTGCACCGAGCCGTTGTAGACCGTCAGGCCGACGACCAGGGCCCAGAACTCCGTCCCGTCACCGGTGAACCCCAGGTCGTTCTTGTAGGTGAGGAAGAGTACCCACAGGGCGTAGATGGTGATCAGCAGCGGGATGGCCCGGAACAGCTCGATGAAGCCGGTCGCGAGCCAGCGGACCGCCTTGTGCTCCGAGAGCCGGCCCACGGCCAGCACCACGCCGAGCACCAGCGACAGCACCGCGGCCACCACGAACACCTGGAGGGTGGTCAACAGGCCGTCGACGATGTCGTTGCGGATACCCGCGTAGTTGAAGATGTCCCACATCTCCGGCGCGAACTGACCCTTTTCGTTCAGCCGCACGACGATGAAGGCGATCAGGCCGAGCACGGCGAGAGTGCCGATGACCGAGTACACGCGGTTGCGGATACGGGCCTTGGGACCGGGTGCGTCGTACAGGACGCTTGCGCTCATCGGGCCACCTCCATGCGGCGCTCCAGCAGCCGGAAGAGCCCGCTGATGGAGAAAGTGATGACCAGGTAGGCGAGCGCGATCCACAGGAAGATCCAGCCGATCGCGTACCCCTTGTCACTCAGCAGCTTCGAGACGCTGAACAGCTCGGTGTTGCTGAAGGCGCCCGCGATCGCGGAGTTCTTGGTGAGCGCGATGAATATGCTGCTCAGCGGCGGGATCACGGTCCGGGTGGCCTGCGGCAGGACGATCATCCGCAGGGTCTGGAAGAAGGTCATACCCAGGGACCGGGCCGCCTCGGCCTGCCCGATCGGCACCGTGCTGATGCCGGATCGGACAGCCTCGCAGACGAACGTCGAGGTGTAGCAGCCCAGCGCCCCCACGGCGAGCTTGTAGGGGCTCGTCCCGGGGAAGAGGATCTGCGGGATCACGAAGAACGTGATCAGGAACAGCAGGGTCAGCGGGGTGTTCCGCAGCAGGGTGACCCAGGCGGTGCCGAAGGCACGCAGCGGCGGAATGGGGGACACCCTGAAGCCGGCCATGACGATGCCGAGGATGAGGGCGAGCGCCGCGCTGGCCGCGGTCAGCGACAGGGTTCCGAGGAACCCTTCGCGGAACTCAGGGAAGTAATCGAAGAGTAGATTCATCTGTTCTCCGCGCTAGCGGTCAGGTCAGCGCGACGGATCGCACCGGCTTCAGGGCGTACGGGGAGAACCGGCTCAGTAGCGCGGCAGGGGCGTCTCGGGGGCGACGTAGGCGGAGCCGGACTTGCCGAGCGTGCCCTCGTACGCCTTCTTGTAGTCGCCGTTCTTGATGTGCTTCTCGAGCGCGTCGGTGATCGCGTCGCGCAGCGCCTTGTCGTCCTTGTTCATGCCGATGCCGTAGGGCTCCTTGGTGAACGGCTTGCCGACGACCTTGAGCTTGCTCGGGCGCTGGGCGGCGTAGCCCTTGAGAATCGCGTCATCCGTGGTGACCGCGTCCACCTGGCCGTCCAGCAGCTGCTTGACGCACAGCGAGTACTTGCCGAGCTCGGTGGTCTTGGCGCCGTACTTCGACTTCTTGATCTCCTGGAGCGGAGTGGAGCCGACGATGGAACAGACCTTCTTGCCCTTGACCGAGTCCGGGCCGGTGATGCCCTTCTCGTCCTTGCGCACCAGCAGGTCCGCGCCGGCCACGTAGTACGGGCCCGCGAAGCCGACCTGCTTCTTGCGCTCGTCGTTGATCGTGTAGGTGCCGACGTAGTAGTCGACCTGGCCCTTGGAGATGGAGGTCTCGCGGACGTTGGAGTCGACCGTCTTGAACTCGATCTGGTCCTCGGAGAAGCCCAGGTCGGCGGCGACCATCTTGGCGATCTCGATGTCGAAGCCGGAGCGCTTGCCGGTGGTGTCCTCGAAGCCGAGGTAGGGCTGGTCGGCCTTGGCGCCGATGATGAGCTTGCCGCGCTTCTGCGCCGCCTTGAGGGTCGGCGAGTCCAGCTTCACGTCCTTGGCGACGGTGTACTTGCCGCTGATGACCTCGCCGCCCTTGGGCTTGTCACCGGCGTTCCCCTCCTTGCCACCGCAGGCAGCGGTCGCAGCCAGAGCCAGAACCACCGAAGCCGCAGCGGCCGTCTTACGAATACTCATCGTGCATCCCTCAGGTTGTTGTGCGTGCAGACGTGGGTGAGCCGTGCGGGGCTCAGTGGTGACGTGGGGGGGATCGGTGCTGAGGTGGGGCTCAGTGGTGAAGGATCTTGGACAGGAAGTCCTTGGCCCGCTCGCTGCGGGGGTTGTTGAAGAACTCCTCGGGCTTGGCCTCTTCGACGATCCGGCCGTCGGCCATGAAGACCACCCGGTTCGCCGCGGAGCGGGCGAAGCCCATCTCGTGGGTGACGACGACCATCGTCATGCCGTCCCGGGCGAGCTGCTGCATGACGTCCAGCACCTCGTTGATCATCTCCGGGTCGAGCGCGGAGGTCGGCTCGTCGAACAGGATCGCCTTCGGGTCCATGGCGAGCGCCCGGGCGATGGCCACGCGCTGCTGCTGACCGCCGGACATCTGCGCGGGGTACTTGTCCGCCTGCTTGCCCACGCCCACCCGGTCGAGCAGGGTGCGGGCCTTCTCCTCTGCGGCCTTCTTGTCGACCTTGCGCACCTTCAGCTGGCCCAGCATCACGTTCTCGAGCACGGTCTTGTGCGCGAAGAGGTTGAACGACTGGAAGACCATGCCGACGTCGGCACGCAGCCGGGCCAGCTCCCTGCCCTCTTGAGGCAGTGGCTTGCCGTCGATCGTGATGGTGCCGGAGTCGATCGTCTCCAGGCGGTTGATGGTGCGGCAGAGGGTCGACTTGCCGGACCCGGAAGGGCCGATCACGACGACCACTTCGCCCCGGGCGATGTTCAGGTTGATGTCCTGGAGCACATGCAGCGCGCCGAAGTGCTTGTTGACTCCTGACAGCGCAACCAACGCGTCCGCAACAGGCGTTGCGTCCTTGGTCACCGGTACTTCGCTCATTCGGCGTTTCGCTCCGTCCTCCTCGGTTGGGAGGACCTTAGGGGGCCGCCGAGACCAGCGTCATCACATCTGAGCGGAAATTGAGGATAACGATATGACAGCGGGCCGACACTCTGTGTATCCGTGATCCGCTGCTGTCGTACCGGCTACATAACGGAAACCCAAGTGTGACTGAATGCGTCTTGACGAGCACGCGTCCACTGGGCGTGGATGCCCTGTGGCCATGTTGTCGAAACACATGCGCCACTTTCCGAAAGGTGGTGGAGAGGTCGGTGCGACTGCTGCTCGTCGAGGACGACAACCATGTCGCCGCGGCGTTGTCCGCGGTGCTCGCGAGGCACGGTTTCGATGTCACGCACGCTCGCAGCGGCGAGGAGGCGCTCAGAGCGCTGCTGCCCGACTCGGGGCCGCCGTTCGGCGTGGTGCTGCTCGACCTCGGTCTGCCGGATCAGGACGGCTTCCAGGTGTGCGGCCGCATCCGCAAGCGGACCACCACTCCCGTGATCATGGTGACCGCGCGGGCGGACGTACGATCCCGCATCCATGGCCTCAACCTCGGCGCCGACGACTACGTGGTCAAACCCTACGACACCATGGAGTTGCTCGCCCGGATCCACGCTGTGAGTCGGCGCACGCTTCCGGCCGAGCCCGCGGCGGGCCCCGAGGAGACCACCGACGGCCGCCAGCCGCCGCTGCGGATCGGCCCCGTCACCCTCGATCTGCCCACCCGGCAGGTCGCGGTGGACGGCACCACCATCTCCCTCACCCGCAAGGAATTCGACCTGCTCGCGCTGCTCGCCCAGCGCCCCGGCGTCGTCTTCCGCCGCGAACAGATCATCAGCGAGGTCTGGCGCACCAGTTGGGAGGGGACCGGGCGCACCCTCGAGGTGCACATCGCCTCGCTCCGTTCCAAACTCCGCATGCCCGCCCTGATCGAGACGGTCCGCGGCGTCGGGTACCGCCTGGTGTCACCGGCCGTCTGAGGACCCGCGAGACTTCTCCCCGTGCGCACCCGACTTCTCCCGCTCCTCATCGTCCTCATGGCCGGCGTGCTGCTGGCGCTCGGCTTCCCGCTCGCCGGCAGCGTGGCCGCCCGCGAGCAGCAGCGCGTGGTCGTCGACCGGATCGACGACACCGCGCGGTTCGCCGCGCTCGCCCAGTTCGTCACGGCCGGGCCGGCGGCCGCCGCCACCGCGGAGGACGACGAACGGCTGAGCACCCTGAGGGCCGAGCTCCGGCGCTACCACGAGCTGTACGGCATCCGGGGCGGCGTCTTCTACCGGAACGGCAGTCCCATGGCCCAGGCGCCCGGCGACTGGCGGCTGCCCGAAGACGGGGACGGCGCCGAGGCCTTCGACGAGGCCCTCCAGGGCCGTCGCAGCCACGACCCGGACCAGGTCTGGCCCTGGCAGGAGGGCCGGCTCACCGTCGCCTCCCCGGTGGTGCGCGACGGCGACGTGGTGGCCGTCGTCGTCACCGACTCGCCCACCGGGCAGATGCGCTCGCGCATCATCCACGGCTGGCTGCTGATCGGCGCGGGGGAGGCGGCCGCGATGCTCCTGGCGGTCGGCGCGGCCTTCCGGCTCACCGGCTGGGTGCTGCGCCCGGTACGGATCCTCGACACCGCCACCCACGACATCGCCACCGGGCGGCTGCAGTCGCGCGTCGCGGCCGCCTCCGGGCCTCCCGAGCTGCGCCGGCTGGCCCGCTCCTTCAACGAGATGGCCGACAACGTCGAAGAGGTCCTGGAACAACAGCGGGCGTTCGTCGCCGACGCCTCCCACCAGCTGCGCAACCCGCTGTCCGCGCTGCTGCTGCGCATCGAGCTGCTGGCCCTCGAACTGCCCGACGGCCATGAGGAGATCGCCTCGGTGCGCACCGAGGGCAAGCGCCTCGCCCAGGTCCTGGACGACCTCCTCGACCTGGCCCTGGCCGAGCACTCCACCACCGACCTGGGGCTCACCGACATCGCCGAACTCGCCACCGACCGCGTGGACGCCTGGCTCCCGGTCGCCGAGCGCAAAGGCGTCCGCCTGTCATACCAGGGCCCGACGGCCGTCACCGGCTGGGCCGACCCGGTGGCGCTGTCCAGCGCCCTGGACGCGGTCGTGGACAACGCCGTGAAGTTCACTCCCGCCGGGGCTGACGTGGTGGTCTCCGCCCAGCCGGACGGGGACACGGTCGCGATCGTCGTCGCCGACGGGGGCCCCGGCCTCACCGAGGACGAACTCGCCCGCGTCGGCGACCGCTTCTGGCGCAGCAGCCGCCACCAGAACATCTCCGGCTCGGGCCTGGGGCTGTCGATCTCCAGGGCGCTGCTCGCCGCGGGCGGCGCCACCATCGCGTACGCCCCCAACGAGCCGTGCGGGCTGCGGGTGACCATCACCCTGCCGCGCACGGCGCCGCAGTGATCAGCGCTACGGCTTGACCGAGCGGCGCTACGGCTTGACCGAGCGGCGCTACGGCCTGGCCGAACGGCGCTACGGCTTGACCGAGCGGTAGTAGCGGGCCGCGCCCGTGTGCAGGTCCAGCGGGTCGGTGAAGATCGCGGTGCGCAGGTCCACCTTCTGCGCCGCGTGCACCTTGACCCCGATGCGGTCCCGGTTCTCTATCACGGTCCGGGTGACGGCCTCCGCGAGCGCGGGGTCCACCCGGTCCGTGGTGACCAGCAGGTTCGGCACGGCGATCGTCTTGATGGCGTCCTGCTGACCCATGTCCTCGTACGCGTCGGCGGGCACCGAGGCCGCCCGGTAGTAGCGGGTCACGCCGCCCTGGCGGTGCAGCGGGCCGATGAGGTCGCCGAGTTGGACCAGCCGGATCGGGAAGTCGTGGGCGAGGGTGCGCACCGCGGTCGTGGGAAGCCCACCGGACCAGAAGAACGCGTCCAGCTTCCCGGCCTTCAGCAGAGCCGGCATCTGGTCGATGCCCTTCCGTACGGCGTGGACGTCCCGGTCCATGTCGAGCCCGGCGGCCTTGAGCAACGACTTGGCGATCAGCTGCACACCCGAGTCGTCCTCGCCGACCCCGACCCGCAGCCCCTTGAGGTCCCGGGCGGACCGCACCTTGGAGCCCTTGGCCACCACGAGCTGCATGTAGTCGTCGTACAGCCGCGCGCAGGCGCGCAGCCGGTCGGCGTGGGCCCCGCCCTGCTCCTGGTAGGCGGCGACCGCGTCACTGGCGGCGATGGCGAACGTGGCCCGGCCCTCCGCGAGCCGCCGGACGTTGTCCGGAGAGCCCTTGGAGCGCTGAAGCGTCACATGCAGGCCGGGGAGGTCCCGCGCGAGATCGCGCCGCAGCATCTTGCCGTACGTCTCGTAGACCCCGGTGGGCACGCCCGTCGCGAAGGTCACCCGGCCTCGCGGGGACTCGTCGCCCCCCATCGGCAGCAGCCACCACAGCAGAAGTGCGAGCGCGAGGGCACCGGCGCCGGCGGACAGCAGCGCGCGGCGCCGGCCAAGGCGCGGAAGACGGACGGCCATGGCCGAGATCCTGCCAGCCCCCGGGGGCGAAGGGGGAGGCGGGGGACGCCCGCGGGCGGCCGAAGGCGTGGGAGCGCGGGGACGAGGCCCTCCGCGGACCGCCTACCCTTGGACGCATGACCAGCAGCGACCGGAGCACGGCGGTGGATGTCCGCTCATCTAAGACATATGAGATCCGCACCTACGGGTGTCAGATGAACGTCCACGACTCCGAGCGGCTCTCCGGCCTCTTGGAGGAGGCCGGCTACGTCCGCGCGCCCGAGGGGGCGGGCGAGGGCGACGAGGCCTTCGCGGACATCGTCGTGTTCAACACCTGCGCGGTGCGGGAGAACGCCGACAACAGGCTGTACGGCAACCTCGGCAGGCTGGCGCCGGTCAAGGCCAGGCGCCCCGGCATGCAGATCGCCGTCGGCGGGTGCCTGGCCCAGAAGGACCGCGACACCATCGTCAAGAAGGCCCCCTGGGTCGACGTGGTCTTCGGCACCCACAACATCGGCAGCCTGCCGGTGCTGCTGGAGCGCGCCCGGATCCAGGAAGAGGCCCAGGTCGAGATCGCCGAATCCCTGGAGGCATTCCCCTCCACCCTCCCGACGCGGCGGGAGTCGGCCTACGCAGCCTGGGTCTCCATCTCCGTCGGCTGCAACAACACCTGCACCTTCTGCATCGTCCCGGCGCTGCGCGGCAAGGAGAAGGACCGCCGCCCGGGCGACATCCTCGCCGAGGTGGAGGCCCTCGTCGCCGAGGGCGTCAGCGAGATCACCCTGCTCGGCCAGAACGTCAACGCGTACGGGTCGGACATCGGCGACCGCGAGGCGTTCAGCAAGCTGCTGCGCGCCTGCGGGAAGGTGGCGGGCCTGGAGCGGGTCCGCTTCACCTCGCCCCACCCCCGCGACTTCACGGACGACGTGATCGCCGCCATGGCCGAGACCGACAACGTGATGCCCCAGCTCCACATGCCGCTCCAGTCCGGCTCCGACGCCGTACTGAAGGCGATGCGCCGCTCCTACCGGCAGGAGCGCTACCTGGGGATCATCGAGAAGGTGCGCGCCGCCATGCCCGACGCCGCCATCTCGACCGACATCATCGTCGGCTTCCCCGGCGAGACCGACGCCGACTTCGAGCAGACCCTGCACGTGGTGCGCGAGGCGCGCTTCGCCCAGGCCTTCACCTTCCAGTACTCCAAGCGGCCCGGCACCCCGGCCGCCGAGATGGACGGCCAGGTGCCGAAGGCCGTCGTGCAGGAGCGGTACGAGCGGCTGGTCGCCCTCCAGGAGGAGATCTCCTGGGAGGAGAACAAGAAGCAGGTCGGCCGGACCGTGGAGGTGCTGGTCGCCGAGGGCGAGGGCCGCAAGGACGGCGCGACGCGGCGGCTGTCCGGCCGCGCCCCCGACAACCGGCTGGTCCACTTCACGCGGCCCGAGGAGAGCGTCCGCCCGGGCGATGTCGTCACCGTGGACATCACCTACGCCGCTCCGCACCACCTGCTCGCCGAGGGCCCGGCCCGGGGCGTGCGGCGCACCCGCGCGGGCGACGCCTGGGAGCGGCGCAACGCGGCCGAGGCGAAGAAGACCGCGGGCGTGATGCTGGGCCTGCCGACCGTCGGCGCTCCGCCGCCGGTCGCCGTGCCCGCCGCGGGCTGCGGCTGCGACTGACACGACCGGCCGATCTCCACGGGGGGACGGCGTGACGGGGGAGACGGCATGGCATGGGGGGCGGCGTGACGGGGGGAACGGCATGACGGGGGAGGACGCGCCGGGAGCCGGCCCGGCGACGTGGTGGGGCCTGATCGTCGAGTGGCACTTTTCGGCGGTCGCCCTGGACCACATCAGAGGCACCCGGGAGGAGGCGCTGGAGGCGCTGCGCGAGCGCGCCCTGCGCTACCAGCCGAAGCACCCGGCCCATCCGACCCGCCGGCTGGTGTACCGGGACGGCGACACCTTTCTGCTGATCCTGGAGACCTTCGGCGACAACTACCGCTTCCGGTTCCGGGTGGCCGAACTGCTGTGGGACTCCGCGCCCCGGCCCGGGTCCCCCGGATAGGCTGGCGATCATGCTGATCGCCGCCGCCGTGTGTCCCTGTCCGCCGCTGCTGGTGCCCGAGGTCGCCGCCGGGGCGGCCGGTGAGCTGGACACGCTGCGCGCGGCGTGCCTGGACGCGGTCGGCGTGCTGGCCGCGGCGCGGCCCGATCGGCTGATCGTCGTCGGGCCCGCTGAGCGCGACGGGCGCGGACCGCACCCGCAGGGCACGCCCGGCTCCTTCGGCGGCTTCGGGGTGGACCTGGCCGTACGGCTCGGCGACTGGGACGAGCCCGCGGGCGAGGCGTCCGAGCGGGCGCTGCCGCCCTCGCTGGCCGTGGCCGCGTGGCTGCTGGAGCGCGCACGGTGGCAGGCGGCGCCGGTCGAGGGGCTGGGGGTGGGGGAACCTCTGGCCGCCGAGCGGTGTAGAGAAGTCGGGAGGGAGCTTGCGGCGCAGGCCGAGCGGGTCGCGCTGCTGGTGATGGGCGACGGCAGCGCGTGCCGGACGGTGAAGGCCCCGGGCTATCTCGACGAGCGGGCGGCCGCCTTCGACGAGGCGGTGGCGCGGGCGCTGGGCGCGGCGGACATCGGCGCGCTCGCCGAGCTGGACGAGCAGCTGGCGGCCGAGCTGAAGGCGGCGGGCCGGGCGCCGTTGCAGGTGCTCGCGGGCGCGGGCGAAGGGGCCGCGCTGAAGGGGGAGTTGCGGTATGAGGGGGCGCCGTACGGCGTGGGGTATTTCATCGCGATGTGGTCGTAGCGGGCGCGGGCGCAGGCCCGGCCCGCGGGGTGCCGGGTGGCGGTCCGGGAGCGGGTACGGGCGGCGGGGTGCCGGGTGGCGGTCCGGGAGCGGGTACGGGCGCGGCCGCGGAGCGGGTGCTCCGCGGCCGTTCACCGATCGGGGTTCAGGCGTCGTGCCGACCGTGGCCCGGCCGGCCCTTGGCCCTGCCTTTGCCCTCGGGCGTCTGGGAGAAGCGGTTGAGGGCGTCCTTGGCCTTGTCCGCACCGGTCTCGAGTTTGTCGCGGTACTTGCCCTTGGTCTTGGCGTCGACCGTCCTGACGGCCTTGTCCAGGCCCCGCTCGATCCGGGACTCATGCTGCCGCGTGAAGCCGACGGCCTTGTCCTTCATGGCTCCGGCCTTGGCCTTGAGGTTGTCCAGCGCGCTCATGGGCCACCTTCCCTCGGTCAATGACTATCTCCGGGCGCTCTCACCGGTTCCGCTGCCCGCGGCGCCGTCCAAGGAGTCCTGCGAAGCCTCCGGAGCCGGCTCCGGCTCGGGCTTCGGCTCGGCCTCCCGCGCGGCCTCGACCTCCTGCTTGGACTGCTGCTTCGGGATGCCGACGCCGTCACCCGCCAAGGCCGCGGCCCCGGCGGGCGGTCCCGGCTCCGTGACGTCCGCCGCGCCGACCGTCACTCCGGCCGTGTCCCCGGACGCGCCGGCCGTGTCCCCGGACGCGTCGGATGTCGCTCCGGTCGTTTCGGCCGTCACTCCGGCTGACACTCCGGCCGCTTCCCCGGCCGTCTCCCCGGCCGCCTCCCCAGGCGCCGACGTGTCATCGGGAGCGTGCTCGGTTGACGCCTCGGGCGGTCGACTCGCCTCCTTTGAGGCTCGGCGAAACCAGTCAAAAACACCCATTTGTATCTCCATACCCTACTCGTGTGGGCGATATCGCGTGCCGCTCAGGCAACGACCCCTGAGGGTTTCCGTCACGTCGCTCATTCGAGTAGCCCGTCCGGCGTTTGCGAGACTGGTCCGGTGAATACAGCAGGCCCCCCACCCCGCGTCATCGCCGTCGTCGGCCCCACCGCGGCCGGAAAGTCGGACCTGGGCGTCGCGCTCGCCCACCACCTCGGCGGCGAGGTGGTCAACGCCGACTCCATGCAGCTCTACCGGGGCATGGACATCGGCACCGCCAAGCTGACCGAGGAGGAGCGCCAAGGCGTGCCCCACCGGCTGCTGGACATCTGGGACGTCACCGAGACGGCAAGCGTCGCCGAGTACCAGCGGCTGGCCCGCGCCGAGATCGACCGGCTGCTGGCGGAAGGCCGCACCCCCGTCCTGGTCGGCGGCTCGGGGCTGTACATCCGCGGCGCGATCGACGCCCTGGAGTTCCCCGGCACGGACCCGGCCGTCCGTGCCCGCCTGGAGGCCGAGCTGGCGGAGCTGGGCCCCGGGGCCCTGCACACCCGGCTCGCCGCAGCCGACCCGGAGGCGGCCCGCGCGATCCTGCCCAGCAACGGCCGGCGGGTGGTGCGGGCGCTGGAGGTCATCGAGATCACCGGCCGCCCCTTCACCGCCAACCTGCCGGGCCACGAGGCCGTCTACGACACCCTGCAGATCGGCGTGGACGTCGAGCGCCCCGAGCTCGACGAGCGCATCGCCCGGCGCGTGGACCGCATGTGGGAGGCCGGGCTCGTGGACGAGGTGCGGCGGCTGGAGGGCGCCGGGCTGCGCGCCGGCCGCACCGCCTCCCGCGCGCTGGGCTATCAGCAGGTGCTCGCCGCGCTCGCCGGGGAGTACGGCGAGGACCAGGCGCGCGCCGAGACCGTGCGGGCCACCAAACGGTTCGCGCGCCGCCAGGACTCCTGGTTCCGGCGCGACCCGCGCGTCCACTGGCTCAGCGGCGCGGCCGACCGCCGCGAGCGGCTTCTGCCGGACGCGCTGGCGTTGGTCGACCGGGCGGTCACAGCCTGATCACGTGATGGCATCGGGACGCTCCGTATGCCATAACGGCCCCTGCGGGCGTGCCATCATCGAGCTCCGATCGTGCTGTTGTTCAGGAGTTGGGAGGGCGGGTGGCGATGGAGGCCGGCCCTCGCGACGCATCGCAGCAGTCGCCCCACGGCGACCCCGGACCGCTCACCTCCGACAGCCCGGACCTCGCCTCCGACGGCCCCGACGACGATCCGGTCTCCGGCGAACCGGGCACCCCGGCGATCGACGACGGCACCGAGGGACTCCCCGCCTCCGGCGAGTCCTTCAGCGACCTGCGGCCGCCGCGCCGGCTGCGGATCTGGCAGCTCGCGCCGATCGTCGGCCTGGCCATCCTCGGCTCCCTGATGTTCGCCTTCCCGCTCGCCTTCGAATTCGGCGACGGCGGGGCGGTGGTCGCCATGCTCGGGCTGCTGCTCAGTTGCTGTGCCGCCGGGTGGGGCCTGACGGCCGCCCGCCGCGTCGGCTACACCTGGCCCGGGCTGCCGCCCCGGGGCTCCGGGCGCCGCCCCGACTGGCGCTTCGTCGTCCTGTACGTGGTGGTGGTGGCCCTGCTGGCCGCCCTCACCATCTGGCGCGTCGCCCGGCTCCGCTAGCTCCTCCGCGAGCCCCTCCGTGAGCCCCGTCCGGCGGCTCCTGAGCGGGCCCCGCCGGCGCTCCCATGGCCCCCGCGGTGGGCGGGCCCCGTCCCGGCGGTTGTCCCCGGCGCCCCGTAAGATCGAGGGATGAGCGACGCCCCCCGGCCGGCCTTCCTCAAGGGCCACGGCACCGAGAACGACTTCGTCATCGTCCCCGACCCGGACGGTCGGCTGGAGCTGTCCCCGGCCGCCGTCGCCCGCATCTGCGACCGGCGGGCCGGGATCGGCGGTGACGGGCTGATCCGTGTCGTGCGGTCCTCGGCGCACCCGGAGGCGCGGGGCATGGCCGACGAGGCCGAGTGGTTCATGGACTACCGCAACAGCGACGGCAGCGTCGCCGAGATGTGCGGCAACGGCGTTCGCGTCTTCGCCCGCTACCTGCAGCGGGCCGGGCTCGTCGAGCCGGGCGATCTCGCGGTCGCCACCCGGGCCGGGGTGCGGCGCGTCCACATCGCCAAGGACGGGCCCGGCGGCGCGGACGGCCCCGGCGGGGCGATCACCGTCGGGATGGGCAAGGCCCTGCTGCCCGAGCCCGGCCCCGGGGGCCCGGTCACGGTCACGGTCGGCGAGCACAGCTGGCCCGCCCGCCACGTGGACATGGGCAACCCGCACGCGGTCGCGTTCGTCGACGACCTCGCGCAGGCGGGCCGCCTGCTCGACGCTCCCGCCGTGACCCCCCGCTCCGCGTACCCCCACGGCACCAACGTCGAGTTCGTGGTCGACCGCGGCCCGCGCCATGTGGCGATGCGGGTGCACGAGCGCGGCTCCGGCGAGACCCGCTCCTGCGGCACCGGCGCCTGCGCCGTGATGGTCGCCGCCGCCCGCAGGGACGGGGCCGAGCCGGCGGTCGACGGCCGGCCCGTCACCTACACCGTGGACGTCCCCGGCGGACGCCTGGTGATCAGCGAGCTTCCGGACGGGACGGTGGAGATGACCGGCCCGGCGGTGATCGTCGCCGAGGGCGAGCTCGACCCCGACTGGCTGGACACGGCCCTCGGCTGACAGTTCACCCCAATGGGTGATCCATTTCACTCTGGGCGAGAGCCGGTCGGCCGTGCGTGATGGGCTCGGTAGCATCAAGCACCGGCCCAGGGGGAGTGCCCATGCCGGTTGACGCTCGACGCCGCCGGAGGTGCCCATGAGCGCAGAGGCCACCGACCACGCCGCGCTTGGCCGCAGGCGCGGCCTCCCGCGCATCGACCTGCGCAATCTCCGCAGGTTCAGCAGGACCGCCCTGTTGGGGCCGGCCTCCCGCGGCCGCCTGCCGGACGCGATCGAGCACGTGGCCAAGGTGCACAGGGCCCACCATCCCGGAGCCGATCTCGACGTGCTGCGCAAGGCCTATGTGCTCGCCGAGTCCTCCCACCGCGGCCAGATGCGCAAGAGCGGCGAGCCGTACATCACCCATCCGCTCGCCGTCACCCTCATTCTCGCGGAACTGGGCGCCGAGACCACGACATTGACCGCCTCGCTACTCCACGACACGGTCGAGGACACCGAGGTGACCCTGGATCAGGTCGGCGAGCAGTTCGGCGAGGAGGTCCGCTATCTCGTCGACGGCGTCACCAAGTTGGAGAAGGTCGACTACGGCGCGGCGGCCGAGCCCGAGACCTTCCGCAAGATGCTGGTCGCGACGGGCAACGACGTACGGGTGATGTCCATCAAGCTCGCCGACCGCCTGCACAACATGCGCACCCTGGGCGTGATGCGCCCCGAGAAACAGGCCCGCATCGCGAAGGTCACCCGCGATGTGCTGATCCCGCTCGCCGAGCGGCTGGGCGTGCAGGCCCTCAAGACCGAGCTGGAGGACCTGGTCTTCGCCATCCTCCACCCCGCGGAATACGCCCGCACCCGCGAGCTCCTGCTGGACCACGCGCGCCGCCCGGACCCGCTCGCCCGCGCCGCCGAGGACGTACGCGCCGTGCTGCACGAGGCGGGCATCGCCGCCGAAGTCCTCGTCCGGCCCCGGCACTTCGTGTCCGTCTACCGGGTGGGCCTCAAGCGCGGCGAGCTGACCGGCTCCGACCTCGGCCGGCTGCTCGTCCTCGTCTCGGAGGACGCCGACTGCTACGCGGTCCTCGGCGAGCTGCACACCTGCTTCACCCCGGTCATCTCGGAGTTCAAGGACTTCATCGCGGTCCCCAAGTTCAACCTTTACCAGTCGCTGCACACGGCGGTGGCCGGGCGCGACGGCGAGGTCGCCGAGGTCCTCATCCGCACCCACCAGATGCACCGGGTGGCGGAGGCCGGAGTGATCGCCCTCGGCAATCCGTACGCGACCACCACCGCACCGCACGCGCCGCTGGAGGCCGCCGCCGACGCCCCCGACGGCGAGCGCGCCGACCCCACCCGCCCCGGCTGGCTGTCGCGGCTGCTGGCCTGGCAGAGCGCGGCCCCCGACCCCGACACCTTCTGGTCCTCGCTGCGCGCCGAGCTCGCCCAGGACCGGGAGATCACCGTCTTCCGGGCCGACGGCGGCACACTGGGCCTGCCCGCGGGCGCGAGCTGTGTGGACGCCGCGTACGCCCAGTACGGGGAGGGGGCCCACGACTGCATCGGGGCCCGGGTCAACGGCCGCATCGCGACGCTGAGCACCGTGCTGCGCGACGGCGACATGCTCCAGTTGCTCATGGCCCGCGACAGCCGGGACGCCTCATCCTCCGGCCCCTCGCCCGAGTGGCTCGACCATGCCCGTACCCCGGCCGCGCGCATCGCCATCAGCCGCTGGCTGGCGGCCCACCCGGAGCGGCAGCAGCCTCCGTCGGCCGCCACCGCCCCGGCCGCCGAACCGGATCCCGCCCAGGCCGGGGGCGCCGGATCCGGTGCGCCCGGCGGGGGCGGCGCCTCCGGCGCGGCCGCGGTCCGGCAGGCCGCGGCGCCCGCCATCGCCGCGGACCTGCCCGGCGCGGCTGTGCGGCTGGCCGGGTGTTGCACCCCCGTGCCCCCGGACGCGGTCATCGGCTTCGCGGTGCGCGGCGGGGCCGTCATCACGGTGCACCGCGAGCGGTGCCCCGCCGTGTCCCGGATGACGGCGGCCGGGCGCGCCACGGTCGGGGTGCGCTGGCTGGACGGGGAGGAGGGCGACGCGGGCGACTACCGCGTGACCCTGGTGGCCGAGGCCTTCAGCAGGCCGCATCTGCTGGCCGACCTCACCGAGGCCATCGCCGCCGAGGGCGTGGCCGTCGTCTCGGCCGCCGTCGAGCCGCCCCACGAGCAGCGCGTCCGCCACACCTACACGCTCCAACTGCCCGACCCGGGCCGGCTGCCGGCCCTGATGCGCGCCATGCGCGATGTGCCCGGCGTCTACGACGTGACGCGTGCGGGCCGTGAGATGGCGGCGGCGCGGCCCTGACCCCGGCCCGGCCCCGACGCGCGGTTGCCCCGTACGAGTGGACTTGAGCCGTGCCGCCGTCCGCTTGCGACCGGGCGTTGATAGCCGTAGGGCATGCTGCCTTCCCCGAGGGGCCGCCCCTCGTCAGCCCGGCGCGCCCGACGCCGCAGGACCGCCGCCGCGGCCGCCGCGATGACCGCCGCCCTCGTCGCGTTCTGCCCTTCCTCCGCCGCGGGGCCGGTGACCGCGGCCGACCCGCCGCCCCCGGTCCCCCGGGGCATCGGCGACCGGCTCTTCCCGTACCTCGGCAACCCGGGCTACGACGTCACGGCGTACGACATCGCCCTGCGCTACCACGACAACGACCGGCCGCTGGACGCCGTCACCACCCTCAGGGCCCGGGCCACCGCCCCGCTGAGTACCTTCAACCTCGACTTCGCGCACGGCACCGTGCGCTCGCTGCGGGTCGACGGCAGGCCCGCTCGGTTCGCCCGCGCGGGGGAGGACCTCGTCGTCACCCCGGCCCGCCCCGTACGGGACGGCGCTCCCTTCGTCGTCACCGTCGCGCACACCAGTGACCCGAGCGGCAGCGGCGGCGGCTGGGTCCGCACCCGCGACGGGCTGGCGATGGCCAACCAGGCCGACGCCGCCCACCGCGTCTTCCCCTGCAACGACCACCCCTCCGACAAGGCGCGTTTCACCTTCCGCGTCACCGCCCCCGCGAACCTCACCGTGGTCGCGGGCGGCACCCCCCTGGGGCGCACCCGCGAGGGCGGCGGCATCACCTGGCGATACCGGCTGGCCCACCCCATGGCCACCGAACTGGCGCAGATCTCCATCGGCCGTTCGGCCGTACTGCACCGCACCGGCCCCGGCGGGCTGCCGGTGCGCGACGTGGTGCCGGCGGCGGACCGTGAGCGCCTGGCCACGTGGCTCCGGCGCACACCGGGCCAGTTGGAGTGGATGGAGAAGAAGGTCGGCCCCTACCCCTTCGAGACGTACGGGGTGCTGATCGCCAGGGCCAGGACCGGCTTCGAGCTGGAGACCCAGACGCTCTCCCTCTTCGAGAGCGGCCTGTTCACCACCTCGGGGATGCCCTCGTGGTACATCGAGTCGATCATGGTGCACGAGCTGGCGCACCAGTGGTTCGGAGACAGCGTCAGCCCGCGCCGCTGGACCGACCTGTGGCTCAACGAGGGCCACGCCACCTGGTACGAGGCGCTGTACGGGGACGAGCGCGGGAAGATGCCGCTCGAGAGGCGGATGCGCCTCGCCTACCAGCAGTCCGACGCCTGGCGCGCCGCCGGCGGCCCGCCCGCCGCCCCCGCGCCCGCCGACCCCGACCAGCAGATCGGTATCTTCCGCCCGATCATGTACGACGGCAGCGCCCTGGTGCTGTACGCGCTGCGGCAGCGGATCGGGCCCGCCGCGTTCGAGCGGCTGGAGCGCCGATGGGTGCGGCGGTACCACGACGGCGTGGCCTCGACCGCCGACTTCGTCCGACTGGCGTCCCAGGTGGCGGGCCGCGATCTGAACGGCTTCCTGCGGCCGTGGCTGTACGGGAGGACGACGCCGAGGATGCCGGGGCACCCCGGCTGGAAGCCCGAGGCCGCCCCCTCCGGGCAGGGCGTGACGGAAGCCGGCGGAAAGGCCGGTGGAGGGGCCGACGGAAAAGCCGACGGAAAGGCGGACGGGAAACCCGGGTGACGGCCCGGCCGCCGCGTGCGACCATCGTCAGGTCGGCGCCGCGGCCGGTGGCCGGGAATGCTCCGGGCCCGCCGCGCGTTGCCGAAGTGACGGAACCCAACGACGTAAGGATCGATTTGACCCACTCCTCTTCCCTTCCGCAGGACCGGCAGCGCTTCGCCTTCGCCGAGAGCCTTCGGGCCGACGCCCTGATGGAAGAGGACGTCGCCTGGAGTCACGAGATCGACGAGGAGCGTGACGGCGACCAGTACGACCGCTCCGAGCGTGCCGCGCTGCGGCGCGTCGTGGGCCTGTCCACCGAGCTCGAGGACGTCACCGAGGTCGAGTACCGGCAGCTGCGCCTGGAGCGCGTGGTGCTGGTCGGCGTCTGGACGTCCGGCACGGTGCAGGACGCGGAGAACTCCCTGGCGGAGCTGGCCGCGCTCGCGGAGACCGCCGGCGCCCTCGTGCTCGACGGGGTCATCCAGCGGCGCGACAAGCCGGACCCGGCCACGTACATCGGTTCCGGCAAGGCCCAGGAGCTGCGCGACATCGTGATCGAGACCGGTGCGGACACCGTCGTGTGCGACGGTGAGCTGAGCCCCGGCCAGCTGATCCACCTGGAGGACGTCGTCAAGGTCAAGGTGGTGGACCGCACCGCCCTGATCCTCGACATCTTCGCCCAGCACGCCAAGTCCCGAGAGGGCAAGGCGCAGGTCTCCCTGGCCCAGATGCAGTACATGCTGCCGCGGCTGCGCGGCTGGGGTCAGTCGCTCTCCCGGCAGATGGGTGGCGGTGGCTCCGGCGCGGCGGGCGGCGGGATGGCCACTCGCGGACCCGGTGAGACCAAGATCGAGACCGACCGGCGCCGCATCCGCGAGAAGATGGCGAAGATGCGCCGGGAGATCGCGGACATGAAGACCGGCCGCGACATCAAGCGGCAGGAGCGCAAGCGCCACAAGGTGCCCTCGGTCGCCATCGCCGGATACACCAACGCGGGCAAGTCCTCGCTGCTCAACCGACTGACCGGCGCGGGCGTGCTGGTGGAGAACGCGCTGTTCGCCACCCTTGACCCGACCGTGCGCCGGGCCGAGACGCCCAGCGGGCGGCTGTACACCCTCGCGGACACCGTCGGCTTTGTGCGGCACCTGCCGCACCACCTGGTCGAGGCGTTCCGCTCCACCATGGAGGAGGTCGGCGACGCCGATCTGATCCTCCACGTGGTGGACGGCTCCCACCCGAACCCGGAGGAGCAGCTGGCCGCCGTTCGTGAGGTGATCCGGGATGTCGGCGCGGTCGCCGTGCCGGAGATCGTCGTGATCAACAAGGCGGACATGGCGGACCCGCTGGTGCTGCAGCGGCTGCTGCGCGTCGAGCAGCGCGCCATCGCGGTGTCGGCCCGCACCGGGCAGGGCATCGATGAGCTGCTCGGGCTGATCGACGCCGAGTTGCCGCGGCCGCAGGTCGAGATCGAGGCGCTGCTGCCGTACACGCAGGGCAAGCTCGTCGCGCGCACCCACGCCGACGGCGAGGTGATCTCCGAGGAGCACACCCCGGAGGGCACCCTGCTCAAGGCGCGGGTCCACGAGGAGCTGGCCGCCGAGCTGCGGCGGTTCGTACCGGCCGCCGCCCCGGCGCAGAGCTAGCGACCAACCCCTTCCACGGCGAAGGCCCGCCCCCGGGAGACCGGGGGCGGGCCTTCGCCATCTGCGCCCTACTGGTTGGCGAACTTCTTGCTGACCGCGTTGTACACGGCCTTGGCCTCGGGGCCGAGGTGCGGACCCGCCAGCCAGGTGGCGTTGGACGGGCCGATCGAGGTGTTCGACACCAGCGCCGGCTTGCCGGCGGAGCCGGTCGCGACCCAGCCGCCGCCGGACGAGCCCGCGGTCATGGTGCAGCCGATGCGGTACATGGTCGGCTGCTTGGCGTCCAGCGAGAGCCTGCCCGGCTTGTCCGTGCACTGGTTCATCTTCTGGCCGTCGAACGGCGGGGCGGCCGGGTAGCCCGTGGCCGTGATCTCGCTGATGGACTTCATCGCCGGGGCGTTGAAGTTGACCGGCAGCGCGCCGCCGACCGTCTCCTCGAGCGACTTGCCGCCGGCGGTCTCCGGCTTCACGTGCAGCACCGCGAAGTCGTACGGGGCGCCCTTGCCGCCGATGGCCGCGCCGTTGTCTATCCACTGCGAGGAGGTCTGTGCCCAGTCGGCCCACCAGACACCCTTCGGCGCCAGCTGCTCCTTGGTGGCGTTCTCCAGCTCGGCGGCCGACTTGCCGGCGTCGTTGTACGACGGGACGAACATCAGGTTCTTGTACCAGCCGCCGCCCTTGCCCGCGTGGACGCAGTGGCCCGCGGTCCACACCAGGTTGGACTTGCCCGGGTGTGCAGGGTCCTGCACGACGGTGGCGGAACAGACCATCGAGCCCTCGGGGCCGTCGAAGAAGACCTTGCCCGCCTCCGGCACGCTGGTGCTGTAGGGGCTCGCGACCTCCTTGGCCTTGACCGGCTGGGGGTCGGGGTCGGTGACGCCCTGGTCGCCCGAGATGTCGTTGTCGTCGACCGGGGTGTCGGGCTCCTGAGCCTCCTTCATCCGGTCCGGCTTCCAGAGGTCCTTGATGATCGGGTTGATGAAGTCGCCGGCCTCACGCAGCCAGTCGTCCTTGTCCCACTTGTTCCAGGCGCCGTTCTTCCACTTGTCCAGGTCGATCCCGAGCTCCTTCAACTTGTCGTTGAGGTTGTCGGGAAGGGTGACGTCGGACGCGTTCTGCGACGAGGAGGCGCTCGGCTCGGACCCCGCGTTGTCGTCCGAGGGGCCGCACGCCGTGGCGGTCAGCGCCAGCACCGAGGCAATGGCCGCGGCGGCCAGCACGGGGGAGCCGCTGCGGGCACGCAGCGCCCTCCACCTGGAGCTTGGCCGGGAGGCAGGCTGGCGATTGGGTGACATGGGCGGAACTCCCCCTGACGTTCTGGGCTGCTCTGAGTACTGCTGTGAAATTGTCATGCACCGCCCCGTCGACGGGACGGCCCCCACTATGCCGGTGCCGGCTACGACGGCCGAAGCCGGGTCCATGGTTCCCGGCGGTGTGGATCTTCCGCTTGCCCGTGATCCCGCGCCCCGCCCGTCGTTGGTACGTGCGGGGGACAGGCGAAAGGCGTTCAGCAGCAGGAGGACCGACAGCCGTGCCCGCACCCGACATGCCGCACTCTCCCGGGGAACCCCACCCGCAGCTCCCGCCGGCCCCGCGGCCCGCCGCCGTGCCGACCCGGACCGACGAGCCGGCGGCCGTCCCGCGGCAGGGCCGCCGCGTCGACGACACCCCCGGCGGCCGGACCCCGGCGGACCGCCCGGACCCGCTGGCCGACGCCCCCCGCGCCATGCCGCCCGACGGCCTCGACGCCCCCCTGCACCACCCCACCCGGCTGGCCCACCACGACCCCCTCCACCACCCCAAGCCGCTGGTGCACCCCGGCCCTCAGGCCCATGCCGCTCCCCTGGTCCATGCCGACCCTGTGGTCCGTGCCGATCCTGTGGTCCACGCCGACCCTCTGGTCCATGCCGACCCTGTGGTCCGTGCCGATCCGCTGGGCCACCTCGACCCGTGGGACCATCCGGACCCCTGGACCGCCGCGGACGCCTGCGCCACCGAGAACCTGCTGCGCTGCTGGGTGCGCGAGAGCGGCGCCGTGTCCCATGCCCCCGGCCACGGCACGCTGCGCATCCCGCTCCGGGCCGCCGGCACCGCCCTGTCCGTGCCCGTGCGTCACTGGTCCGCCACTGGATGGCACCGCTTCGGCCGACCCGTGCTCGACGGCGGTCCCCAGGCCGCACCCGCCCTCGACGCGGTCACTCTCGCCGCCCTCCTCGGCCGGGAGGTGGCGCACGGCGCCGAGTGGCCCGGCGCCCCGGCGCGGATCACCGAACTCGTCGGCCGGGTCGCGGACTCCGTACGACGCACCGCCCAATTCCTGTCCCGTCGGCGAGCGGCACCGGCCGACCCCGTGACGGACACCCCCTTTCTGGTCGCCGAACAGTCCCTTCTCCTCGGACATCCCCTCCATCCCACGCCCAAGAGCCGCGAGGGGCTCTCCGACACCGAATCGCCCGTCTTCTCACCGGAGTCGCGCGGCTCCTTCCCTCTCCACTGGATCGCCGTCGACACATCCGTCCTGGCCTGCGACTCGGCCTGGACCGAACGCGGCCGGACCGTGCCCGCCGAGCGGCTGGCCCTCTCGATCGCGGGCCCGGACCCCGAACGGCCGCCCGGTACCGTGCCCTTGCCGCTGCACCCCTGGCAGGCCCGGGAGATCCGGTACCGCCCGGACGTCGCCGCGCTCTTCGACGCCGGGCTGCTGCACGACCTGGGGCCGGCCGGCGAGCCCTGGCACCCCACCTCCTCTCTCCGCACCGTCTACCGGACCGGCGCCCCCGTGATGCTCAAGCTGTCGCTCGCCGTGCGGATCACCAACTCCCGCCGTGAGAACCTCCGCAAGGAGCTGCGGCGCGGCGTCGAGATGCACCGGCTACTGCGCAGCGGCCTGTCCGGGCAGTGGCGCGCGGCCTGCCCGGGGCGCCCCGGCTTCGACGTCGTCCGCGACCCCGCCTGGCTCGCGGTCGACAAGCCCGACGGGACCCCGCTGAGCGGACTCGACGTCGTCATCCGGCACAACCCGTTCGGCCCGGGTGACGAGGCCGTGTGCCTGGCCGGCCTCACCTCCCCGCGCCCCTGGGCGGACCGGAGGACGATGTGCTCACGGCTCGCCCGGATCATCGCCCGGATCGCCGCCCGCACCGGCCGCCGCCCGGCAACCGTCGGCGTGGAGTGGTTCCTCCGCTATCTGCACACCGTCGTCCGGCCCGTGCTCTGGCTGGACGGCGAGGCCGGTATCGCCTTGGAGGCCCATCAGCAGAACACCCTGGTGCTGCTCGACCCCGACGGCTGGCCGGCCGGCGGCCGCTACCGTGACAACCAGGGCTACTACTTCCGCGAGTCCCGGCGGGCGGACCTCGAGCGGCGGCTGCCCGGTCTCGGCGCCCACAGCGACACGTTCGTCCACGACGAGGTGGCCGACGAACGCTTGGCCTACTACCTCGGGGTCAACAACATCCTCGGTCTGATCGGCGCGTTCGGCTCCGAGCGGCTCGCCGACGAGCGCCTTCTGCTGGCCGCGCTCCGCCGTTTCCTCGCCGAGGCCGCGTCCGGCCCCGCGAAGACGCGCTCCACACTGCCCTCCCGACTTCTCGAGACGCCCACCCTGCGCTGCAAGGCCAACTTGCTCACCCGGCTGCGTGGTCTGGACGAACTCGTGGGCCCGGTGGACACCCAGTCCGTCTACGTCACCATCGCCAACCCCCTTTCCGGCCTGTGACGGCATGACATCCACGACGCACCGATAACGACGAGAGGAGAGCGTCGCCATGCCGCCCACCGACTCCGGCACCAGCTCCGGCGCCGAGGACGACACCCTGGACATGCGGCCCTCCGAGGAACCCCCCGCGCGCCTCGCCGAGGAGCACCTCGCCGGGCCCACGGCGCCGGGTCGGCCGGACCTCCTCGACCAGGTCGCCCAGTGGGGGCCCGCCGGCACCGTGGTGGGCGCCTTCCAACTCGTGCCCGTCCACCTCGAGCGCGATGTCGAACTCATCGCCCGATGGATGAACGACCCGGCCGTGTCCGCCTTCTGGGAACTGTCCGGCCCGGACGAGACCACCGCGCGTCACCTGCGCGCCCAGCTCGACGGCGACGGCCGCAGCGTGCCCTGCCTGGGTGTTCTGGACGGGGTGCCGATGAGCTACTGGGAGGTCTACCGCGCCGACCTCGACCCCCTCGCCCGGTACTACCCGGCCCGCCCGCACGACACCGGTCTCCACCTGCTCATCGGCCGGGTGCGCGACCGGGGCCGCGGTATCGGCACGGCCCTGCTGCGCGCCGTCGCCGATCTGGTCCTCGACCGGCGCCCGTCCTGCGGTCGGGTGGTCGCCGAGCCGGATCTGCGGAACACCCCCTGCGTGGCCGCCTTCCTCGGCGCCGGCTTCCGTCTCTCCGCCGAGGTGCGGCTGCCCGGCAAACACGCGGCCCTCATGATCCGGGATCGCACCCTGCGCCACCTCCTGTGATCGGCCGGCGCCTGTTCGCGCCTCTGTCTTCCATACACCGCCCGCCCCGTTCAGGTTCCCGCGCCAGGAGTACGCCCGTGATGTCAGTGCCGCCGCGTAGGCTGACAGTCCTATGACTGCATCGTCCCCGCCTCCACTCGCCGACCTGCTGCACGCCGCCGTCACCGCCGTCGGCGGCACCGAGCGCCCCGGCCAGATCGCCATGGCCGAAGCCGTAGCCGAGGCGATCGACGACAATTCCCATCTCCTGGTCCAGGCCGGCACCGGCACCGGAAAGTCCCTCGGCTATCTGGTGCCCGCCCTCGCACACGGCGAGCGTGTCGTGGTCGCGACGGCCACCCTCGCCCTGCAGCGTCAGCTCGTCGAGCGGGACCTGCCGCGCACCGTCGACGCCCTGCACCCGCTGCTGCGCCGCCGACCCGAGTTCGCCATGCTCAAGGGCCGCTCCAACTACCTGTGCCTGCACCGGCTCCACGAGGGCGTGCCGCAGGAGGACGCGGACGGGGAGGCCGGGCTGTTCGACCCGTTCGAGGCCGCCGAGCCCACCAGCAAGCTGGGCAAGGACCTGCTGCGGATGCGCGACTGGGCCGATGAGACCGAGACGGGCGATCGCGACGATCTGACCCCCGGCGTCTCCGACCGGGCCTGGGCGCAGGTCTCCGTCTCCTCCCGGGAATGTCTCGGCGCGTCCAAGTGCGCGTACGGCGCCGAATGCTTCGCGGAGGCCGCCCGGGAGCGGGCCAAGCTGGCCGAGGTCGTCGTCACCAACCACGCCCTGCTGGCCATCGACGCCATCGAGGGCGCGCCCGTCCTGCCGAGCCATGAGGTGCTGATCGTCGACGAGGCCCATGAGCTCGTCTCCCGGGTCACCGGGGTCGCCAGCGGCGAGCTCACCCCGGGCCAGGTCAACCGCGCCGTGCGGCGCGCCGCCAAGCTGGTCAATGAGAAGGCGGCGGACGCCCTGCAGACCGCCGCCGAGACCTTCGAGCGGCTCATGGAGCTGACGCTGCCCGGCCGCCTCGAGGAGATCCCGGAAGATCTCGGCTATGCCCTGATGGCGCTCCGCGACGCCGCTCGTACGGTCATCTCGGCGCTGGGCGCCACCCGTGACGCCTCGGTCCAGGACGAGGACGCGGTGCGCAGGCAGGCTCTGGCCTCTGTGGAGAACATCCACCAGGTGGCCGAGCGCATCGTCGACGGGTCCGAGTACGACGTCGTCTGGTACGAGCGACACGACCGTTTCGGCGCCTCGCTGCGTGTCGCGCCGCTGTCGGTGTCCGGGCTGCTGCGCGAGAAGCTCTTCGAGGACCGCTCCGTCGTTCTGACCTCCGCCACCCTCAAGCTCGGCGGCGATTTCAACGGGGTGGCGGCGTCGCTCGGGCTCTCGCCCGAGGGCGTCCGGGACTCCGAGGAGGAGGGCGCGGCACCCCCCTGGAAGGGGCTCGACGTCGGCTCGCCCTTCGACTACTCCAAGCAGGGGATTCTCTACGTCGCCAAGCACCTCGCCCAGCCCGGCCGCGAGGGCAGCCGCTCGGACATGCTCGACGAGCTCGCCGAGCTGGTGGAGGCCGCGGGTGGCCGGACGCTCGGGCTCTTCTCCTCGATGCGGGCCGCCCAGGCGGCCGCGGAGGAGCTGCGCGGCCGCCTTGACATGCCCATCCTGCTTCAGGGCGAGGAGACCCTCGGGGAGCTGATCCGTACGTTCGCGGCCGACGCCCGCACGTGTCTGTTCGGCACGCTCTCGCTCTGGCAGGGCGTCGATGTGCCCGGTCCGAGCTGCCAGCTGGTGGTGATGGACCGGGTGCCGTTCCCGCGCCCCGACGACCCGCTGATGAGCGCCCGCCAGAAGGCCGTGGAGCAGGCCGGCGGCAATGGGTTCATGGCGGTCGCGGCGACGCATGCCGCCCTGCTGATGGCGCAGGGGGCGGGTCGGCTGGTGCGCGCCTCCGGGGACCGCGGCGTCGTCGCCGTGCTCGACCCGCGGGTCGAGCGGGCTCGCTACGGCTCCTTCCTGCGCAAGTCCATGCCGGACTTCTGGTACACGACCGACCGCAATCAGGTGCGGCGCTCGCTGGCCGCCATCGACGCCGCCGCCAAGGCGGCCGAGGCGTAGCCGAGCGCGGACACAGCAGGGCCCCGGAACCGGCGCAGTGGTCCCGGGGCCCGGTCGCTGGGCGCGGAGGATCGGCGCGCCTGGAGCCGCCCTGCTCAGATCCGGCGCAGCACCGCGACCACCTTGCCCAGGATGGTCGCCTCGTCGCCGGGGATCGGCTGGTACGCGGCGTTGTGCGGGAGCAGCCACACATGGCCGTCCTCGCGCTTGAAGCGCTTGACCGTCGCCTCTCCGTCGAGCATCGCCGCCACGATGTCACCGTTCTCCGCGACGGGCTGGCGGCGCACCGTCACCCAGTCGCCGTCACAGATAGCGGCCTCGATCATGGAGTCGCCGACCACCTTGAGGACGAACAGCTCACCGTCGCCGACGAGCTGGCGCGGGAGCGGGAAGACGTCCTCGACCGACTCCTCGGCGAGGATGGGGCCACCGGCCGCGATCCGGCCGACGAGGGGAACATACGACGCGGCGGGCTTGCCGGTGGTGTCCGGCGGCTGGGTGCTGGGCTGGTCGGAGCCGCGCACCTCGTACGCCCGGGGCCGGTGCGGGTCGCGCCGCAGGAACCCCTTGCGCTCCAGCGCCATGAGCTGATGGGCGACGGACGAGGTGCTGGAGAGGCCCACCGCCTGACCGATCTCACGCATGGACGGCGGGTAGCCGCGCCGCTGCACGGAGTCGCGGATGACCTCGATGACACGCCGCTGCCGATCGGTCAGCCCGGAGCTGTCCGCCCGGATTCCTGGAGGTCGGCCGGGTAGGGAACGCGTGGGCTTCTGCCCCTCCGGGTTCGTGGCTGCGTCATTCATCGGGTGGCCCTGGTTCATCGCGTGCGTGTGTTCGAGTCGGCTCTGGGAGCGCTCCTGGGCGGTGATGGTGGCGCTCTCTGTGGTGGTTGTCACGACGGCCCCTCTCGAGATGTTCTCCCTAGTAGGGCAACGGTAGTTGCTTTCGAAAGGTTGCGCCAAACACACGTTCGAGTGAAATTTCGCAGATGAGCTGACGTGATCACAAGGTTCGGTGTATGGGGCGGTTGGTTCGGTGGCCTGCGGCGCGGGGCCCAGTGTGTCACCCTCACCCCCGTGGCGCGGCGACCGGTCGGCTTCGCGTAGTCTCGTGCCTGCTCGCGGATCGGGACACGCCGTCGCTGCGGTTGGATGCCAGACACCACATCTAGTGGTTTGATGGATCTCAGCCACCCACAGGTTGTGGTCCTCGGTTATTCAGGGCCGAGCGCTTCGCCTATGCTTGTGGCCGCTTCGAGAAGCCCGCGAGGGCTGGTCGAGGCATGTCAGCCATGCGTCGTTCTTGAGGGTGAGGAGGGTTCGGAGTCATGCACTGCCCCTTCTGCAGGCACCCCGACAGCCGAGTCGTCGACAGCCGGACCACCGACGACGGTTGTTCGATTCGCAGGCGCCGCCAGTGCCCCGACTGCTCGCGCCGCTTCACGACCGTGGAGACCGCGTCACTGATGGTGATCAAGCGGAGCGGGGTCACCGAGCCCTTCAGTCGCGACAAGGTCATCTCCGGGGTGCGCAAGGCGTGCCAGGGCCGCCCGGTCACCGAGGACGCCCTGGCCAAGCTCGGCCAGCAGGTGGAGGAGGCCGTACGGGCCACCGGCAGCGCGGAGCTGTCCACCCACGACGTGGGGCTGGCCATACTCGGTCCGCTCCAGGAGCTCGACCTCGTCGCTTACCTCCGCTTCGCCTCCGTCTACCGCGCCTTCGACTCCCTCGAGGACTTCGAGGCCGCGGTCACGGAGCTGCGCAACCAGCAACGGCCTCCCGCGAACGACCGCGGGCCCGGCGCCGACGGGGACGCGGAGGTCCCCGCGCCCGCCACCGCCGCCGACTGACGCGGCGGTCAAGGCCTGCCGGGGCGCGATGCCCCGGATGAACGACACAACACCGTGCCATGGGAAGAAAAGGGCACATCAGGGCGTTTTCGCCCGTACAGGGAGGCGGAATGACAGAGACGACGAGCGGCCCCGCACGAGGCTCCCGCTCCAAGGGAAGCAAGGCGGCCAAGGGACTGCGTATCGAGCGCATCCACAGCACCCCCGGCGTGCACCCGTACGATGAGGTCGTCTGGGAGCGCCGTGACGTCGTCATGACCAACTGGCGCGACGGTTCGGTCAACTTCGAACAGCGTGGCGTCGAGTTCCCCGACTTCTGGTCGGTGAACGCGGTCAACATCGTCACCAGCAAGTACTTCCGTGGCGCGGTGGGCTCCCCGGACCGGGAGTCCAGCCTGAAGCAGCTCATCGACCGGGTGGTGCGCACCTACCGCCAGGCCGGCGAGGACAACGGCTACTTCGCCTCTCCCGCGGACGCCGAGATCTTCGACCACGAGCTCACCTACGCCCTGCTGCACCAGGTCTTCAGCTTCAACTCCCCGGTGTGGTTCAACGTCGGCACCAAGCAGCCGCAGCAGGTCAGCGCCTGCTTCATCCTCTCCGTCGACGACTCCATGGAGTCGATCCTCGACTGGTACAAGGAAGAGGGGATGATCTTCAAGGGCGGCTCCGGGGCCGGCCTGAACCTCTCCCGCATCCGCTCCTCCAAGGAGCTGCTCTCCTCCGGCGGCAACGCCTCCGGTCCGGTCTCCTTCATGCGTGGCGCCGACGCCTCCGCCGGAACGATCAAGTCGGGCGGCGCGACCCGCCGGGCCGCCAAGATGGTCGTCCTCGACGTCGACCACCCGGATGTCGAGGCCTTCATCGAGACCAAGGTGAAGGAGGAGGAGAAGATCCGCGCCCTGCGCGACGCGGGCTTCGACATGGACCTGGGCGGCGATGACATCACGTCCGTCCAGTACCAGAACGCCAACAACTCGGTCCGGGTGAACGACACGTTCATGAAGGCCGTGGAGTCCGGCTCGAAGTTCGGGCTGCGCGCCCGTATGAGCGGCGAGATCCTCGAAGAGGTCGACGCCAAGTCACTCTTCCGCAAGATGGCCGAGGCGGCTTGGGCCTGCGCCGACCCGGGCATCCAGTACGACGACACGATCAACCACTGGCACACCTCGCCGGAGACGGGCCGGATCACCGCCTCCAATCCCTGCAGCGAGTACATGCACCTGGACAACTCCTCGTGCAACCTGGCCTCGCTCAACCTGATGAAGTTCCTCGACGACGACGGCGCGGGCCACCAGCGCTTCGACGCCGAGCGCTTCGCCAAGGTCGTCGAGCTCGTCATCACCGCGATGGACATCTCCATCTGCTTCGCGGACTTCCCGACCGAGAAGATCGGCGAGACCACCCGCGCCTTCCGCCAGCTGGGCATCGGCTACGCCAACCTCGGCGCGCTCCTGATGGCCACCGGCCACGCCTACGACAGCGACGGCGGCCGGGCCCTGGCCGGGGCGATCACCTCGCTGATGACCGGCACCTCCTACAAGCGCTCCGCCGAGCTGGCGGCGGTCGTCGGCCCGTACGAGGGCTACGCCCGCAACGCCGACGCCCACAAGCGCGTCATGAGGCAGCACTCGGACGCCAACGCCGCCGCCAAGCGCGTGGACGACCTGGACACCCCGGTGTGGGCCGCGGCCACCGAGGCCTGGCAGGACGTGATCCGCCTCGGTGAGAAGAACGGCTTCCGCAACGCCCAGGCGTCGGTGCTCGCGCCGACCGGCACCATCGGCCTGATGATGGACTGCGACACCACCGGCATCGAGCCCGACCTCGCGCTGGTCAAGTTCAAGAAGCTCGTCGGCGGCGGCTCGATGCAGATCGTGAACAACACGGTCCCGAAGGCGCTGAAGCGGCTCGGCTACCAGCCGGAGCAGGTCGAGGCGATCGTCGCCCACATCGCCGAGCACGGCAACGTGATCGACGCGCCGGGCCTGAAGCCCGAGCACTACGAGGTGTTCGACTGCGCGATGGGCGAGCGGTCCATCTCGCCGATGGGCCATGTGCGGATGATGGCCGCGGCCCAGCCCTTCCTGTCGGGCGCGATCTCCAAGACGGTCAACATGCCGGAGTCGGCCACCGTCGAGGAGATCGAGGAGATCTACTTCGAGGGCTGGAAGCTGGGTCTGAAGGCGCTGGCGATCTACCGGGACAACTGCAAGGTCGGCCAGCCGCTCTCCGCCAAGAAGAAGGAGGAGAAGCCCGTCGAGCAGGCCGAGCCCGAGGCCGAGAAGGTCGTCGAGTACCGCCCGGTCCGCAAGCGCCTCCCCAAGGGGCGCCCCGGCATCACGACCTCCTTCACGGTGGGCGGAGCCGAGGGCTACATGACGGCGAACTCCTACCCGGACGACGGTCTGGGCGAGGTCTTCCTGAAGATGTCCAAGCAGGGTTCGACCCTCGCGGGCATGATGGACGCCTTCTCGATCGCCGTCTCGGTCGGTCTGCAGTACGGCGTGCCGCTGGAGACCTACGTCTCGAAGTTCACCAACATGCGCTTCGAGCCGGCCGGTATGACGGACGACCCGGACGTGCGGATGGCGCAGTCGATCGTCGACTACATCTTCCGCCGGCTGGCGCTGGACTTCCTGCCCTTCGAGACCCGCTCGGCGCTCGGCATCCACTCCGCCGAGGAGCGCCAGCGCCACCTGGAGACCGGTTCGTACGAGCCGGCTGAGGACGAGGTGGACGTCGAGGGCCTGGCACAGTCGGCCCCGCGCCACCTGGAGGCCCCGCAGGCCGCCACGTCCAAGCCGCGCGCCGTCGCCCCGGCGCCGAAGCAGGCCCACAGCTCCACGGAGCTCGCCGAGATCCAGTTCGGGCTGAACGCCGACGCGCCGCTGTGCTTCTCCTGCGGGACGAAGATGCGCCGGGCGGGCAGCTGCTACCTGTGCGAGGGCTGCGGCTCGACCAGCGGCTGCAGCTGATCACCGCCCCTCGCGGGTGAGCCCCTGAGGCGGGGTCCGGGCTTCGGCCCGGGCCCCGCCTCTGCCGTTCCCCCTGCGCTGTCCCCGAGCGGGTGCGCGGGGCGTACGGCCGCGCCGGGACTCGAACGTGCTGCCGCGGGGCGACCCCTGCGCGGCCGGACTCCTTCGGCCCGTGATGCGGGCCACCTTCGGGGCCGTACGATAGCGCGGTGCTGGTCAAGTGGATTCGCTGCACCGTGGTGGACCGCCGCGGTTTCGAGCGGGGGCAGCGGAAGTGGGCGGGGTTGCCCGGCGAACCGGGATTCCGGGGGCAGGGCGGTGGCTGGAGCCGGGGGCGGCCGAATGTGGCGCACGTCTTCGCGTTCTGGGAGAGCAGGGCGTTCTACGACTCCTTCATGGCGCGCTCGCACGACCGCCTGGCGGCCGCGCAGTCCGGCACGTACAGAGACATGCAGGTGCGGCTGTTCGAGCACCGCTTCGATGTGAAGGTGGGGTTCCAGCCGCGGTTCACCGACGCGGACGTGGTGCGGGTGGCTCACTGCCGGGTGCACGCGGAGCGGGTGGAGCACTTCACGCTCATGCAGGAGAAGGTGTGGAATCCGGCGATGGCCGGGTCGCCGGGGATGCTGCGCGGGGTGTTCGGGGAGGCGCCCGGCAATGAGTTCCTCGTGCTGTCGTTGTGGGATTCGGCCGCCGAGCACGGCAAGTACCGGGCGGAGCGGGTGGAACGGCTCGCGCTGCGTGCGCAGACCGAAGCGGACGTGGCGGCGATCGCGGGGGACGTGGTGGGGGTCGAGCCCTCCTGGACGGTGTGAGGCGCGACCGGCGCCTGTCGTCGGCGGCCGGGGCCGTGTGGCGCGCTCAGGGGGCGGGGGAGTAGGCGCCCGCCCGGACCGCGGCGGCGACCGCGGCGGCGCACTGGTCGGCCAGCGCCGTGTCGATGGGCTCTCGGGTGATGAAGACCCGGAAGAACAGCGGGGCCGAGACGGCGCGCACGACCGCCGCGGCGTCGGTGTCCGCCGGGGCCTCGCCGCGGTCGACGGCCCGCGCGACCACGGCCGCGCAGCGGGAGAACCGTTCGGCGTAGAAGTCGTGGAGGGCCGCCGCGGCGCGCTCGGACTGGAACGCGGCGGCGATGAAGGCGGAGGGCGCGGCGGCCGACGAGGCGTCGGCGAAGGTGTCGGTGACCTCGCGGGCGAGGGCCCGCAGGTCGCTGTCGAGGCCCCCGGTGTCGGGCGGCGTCCAGGTGTCCTCGCCGGCCAGGTCCAGCGCGTCGGCGAGCAGCTCCTCGACGCTGCCCCACCTGCGGTACAGGGTCGTCTTGTGGACTCCGGAGCGCTCGGCGACGTATTCGACGGTCAGCCCGGGATAGCCGTGCTCGGCGAGTCCGGTGAGCACGGCGTCGCGGACGGCGGCGCGGGTGCGGGCGGTGCGCCCGCCGGGGCGGACGGTGCCGGGGGCGTGGGCGGCGGACTCCGAAGGCAATTGCAACTCCAGTTGTGTTAGTGGGTTTGCTGTGTCATGATCAGGGTAATGCAACTGTAGTTGTGTTTACTTGGGGTGTCCGCCTGTTCGGAGGTTCGCTTTTGCCCACTCAGATCTCGCTGCGCGGTGTGACCCTCTCCCGCGGGGAGCGCCTGCTGCTCGACGGGGCGTCGTTCTCCGTACGGCCCGGTGAGCGGGTCGGCATCGTGGGGGAGAACGGAGCGGGCAAGTCCACACTGTTGCGATTGCTCTCCGGGACCGAACGGCCCGATGACGGCACCGTCGTCACAGTGGCCGACGGCGGGATCGGCCACCTCGCCCAGACGCCGGAGCTGCCCCCGGACCGCACGGTCCGCGACGCGGTGGACGCGGCCCTGGCCGAGCTGCGCGCCATGGAGCGCGGGCTGCGCGAGCTGGAGGAGCGCCTCGACTCGGCCGGACGCGACACCCTCTCCGCCTATGGCGACCTGCTCACCGCCTTCGAGGCCCGTGGTGGCTACGAGGCGGACGCCAGGGTGGACAAGGCCCTGCACGCCCTGGGGCTGGCCCACATCGCCCGGGACCGGTGCCTGGGCAGCCTCTCGGGCGGCGAGCAGGCCCGGCTGGGGCTGGCCTGCCTGATCGCCGCCGCTCCAGAGGTGATGCTGCTCGACGAGCCGACCAACCACCTCGACGACGGGGCGCTCACCTGGCTCGAGGACGCCCTGCGGGCACACCCCGGCACGGTCGTCGCGGTCTCCCACGACCGTGTCTTCCTGGAGCGGGTGGCCACCACGATCGTCGAGGTGGACGCGGACCGGCGCGCCCTGGTGCGCTACGGAGGCGGGTACGCCGGGTTCCTGGCCGAGCAGGCCGCCGCCCGGCGCCGCTGGGAGCAGACCTACGAGGAATGGCGGGCGCAGACGACCGAGCTGGCCGAGGCGGCCACGACCGTCGCCCGGCGCGTGGCCCCCGGCCGGGCCATGAAGGACGGCAACAAGATGGCGTACGACCGGGACAAGGGGCGGGTGCAGTCCTCGGTCTCCAGCCGGGTGCGCAACGCGCAGGAGCGCCTGCGCAGGCTCCTGGCGGACCCGGTGCCGCGTCCTCCCGAGCCCCTGCGGTTCGCGGTCCGCCCGGAGACGGGCACGGCGGAGGGGGTCCTCATCGGCCTCGACCGGGTGCGGGTGGGTGACCGGCTGGCGGTGGACGGGCTCACCGTCGCCGCGGGCGAGCGCCTGCTGGTCCACGGGGCCAACGGGGCGGGGAAGTCCACCCTGCTGAAGGTCATGGCCGGAGTCCTGGCACCGGAGACGGGCACCGTGGTGCGCCGGGGCCGCATCGGCTACCTCGCTCAGGAGATACCCGTCACCCGCCCCGGGGAGCGGCTGTCGGAGGCGTTCGGGCGCGGGATACCGGGGGGTCCCGAGGACCACGCGGCGCTGCTGTTGTCCTTCGGGCTCTTCCGCGAGCGCGACCTGGCGGTACCGGTGGGGGCGCTCTCGGCCGGCCAGCGGCGACGCCTCGCGCTGGCCCGGCTGCTGGCCCGCCCGGCGGATCTGCTGCTGCTCGACGAGCCGACCAACCACCTCGCCCTCGGCCTCGTGGAGGAGTTGGAGCAGGCTCTGGCGGCGTGGACCGGCGCGCTGGTGGTGGTCTCGCACGACCGGCTGCTGCGCCGCCGGTTCACCGGCCGCCTGTGCGAGATACGCGCGGGCAGGCCCGTGGCCTAGGGTGGCCGCATGGCACGACCCCGGCGCATCGTTCTCGTACGGCATGGCGAATCGGAGGGGAACGTCGATGACTCGGTGTACGAGCGGGTGCCCGACCACGCTCTGGGACTGACGGAGGCAGGGCGGCGGCAGGCCGCGGAGGCGGGAAAGCGGCTGCGCGAGACCTTCGCCGACGAGCGGGTCTCGGTCTACGTGTCGCCGTACCGGCGCACCCACCAGACCTTGGAACTGCTCGGCCTCGACCCGGCGCGCACCCGCGTCAGGGAGGAGCCGAGGCTGCGCGAGCAGGACTGGGGAAACTGGCAGGACCGGGAGGACGTCCGCAAGCAGAAGGCCTACCGGGACGCCTACGGCCACTTCTTCTACCGCTTCGCCCAGGGCGAGTCGGGTGCCGACGTCTACGACCGCGTGGACGCCTTCCTGGAGAGCCTGTGGCGCAGCTTCGAGGACCCCGCCCACCCGCCGAACGTGCTGCTGGTGACCCACGGACTGACCATGCGGCTGTTCTGCATGCGGTGGCTGCACTGGACCGTCGCGGAGTTCGAGTCGCTGTCCAACCCGGGCAACGGCGAGACGCGGGCCCTGCTGCTCGGCTCCGACGGGCGCTACCATCTCGACCGGCCCTTCGAGCGCTGGTGCGTCCCCGAGCCGTACGGCCTCACCAGTTGGAGTGCGAGGCGATGACCGGCGACCGATTCCAGCGGGCCCTGCGGAGCCTGCACGGCCTGGCCGTGGGCGACGCCCTCGGCTCCCAGTTCTTCGTGCCCGCCAACTATCCGCTGCTGGGGCGGCGCGAGCTGCCGCCGGGCGCCTGGCAGTGGACCGATGACACCGAGATGGCCGGCTCCGTGCTGGCCGTCCTGGTCGCCCACGGCCGTATCGACCAGGACGCGCTCGCCCGGTCCTTCGCCGAGCACCACGACTTCGACCGGGGCTACGGGCCCGCGGTGAACCGGATGCTGAGGCTGATCAGAGAGGGCGGCGACTGGCGGGAGCTGGCCGCGGGGCTCTTCCAGGGGCAGGGCTCTTGGGGCAACGGCGCGGCCATGCGGATCGCGCCACTGGGCGCCTGGTACGCGGGCGACCCGGAGCAGGCCTCCCACCAGGCGGAGATCTCCGCGTACACCACCCACCAGCACCGGGAGGCCGTGGCGGGAGCGATGGCGGTGGCCGCGGCGGCGGCGCTGGCCGCCGACCCGGCGGGCGCCGGTGGGCCCGAGGCCCTGCTGGACCAGGTGATCTCGCTCGTCCCGCGCAGCGCCGTCCAGGCGGGGCTGCGTCGCGCCCGCGACATGCTCGACTACGCGGACGCGGGGACCGTCGCCGCGGTGCTCGGCTGCGGCCGCCGCACCAGCGCGCACGACACCGTGCCCTTCGCCCTGTGGGCGGCGGCCCGGCACCTCGGCGCCTTCGAGGAGGCGTTCTGGACGACCGCTCAGGTGGGCGGGGACGTGGACACCAACTGCGCCATCGTCGGGGGCGTGATCGCGGCCGGGGCGGGCGGCGCGCCGCCGGGCGAGTGGCAGGACCGCACCGAGCCGCTCCCCGGCTGGGTCCCGACCTCGGGATGACCGGCCCCGACACCGGCTGACACCCCGTGCCACCTCGATCTTCGCCCCGGCGAGCGACCCGTCGGCCGAACCGCTCGACAGCGGTGTCGCGTTGAGCGGGGCGGCCCGCGAAGCCGGTCGCGGGCCGCCAGGCGGAACCCGGTGCACGCGTGGTGCCCGGGCGGCGTAATCTGGTCCTCGCCATGGCCTACGAACCGCCCACTCATCGCGTCGAGCGCTCGCTCCGCGCCACCACAGGAGCCAAGATCGTCGTCGGGATCGACGAGGTCGGGCGTGGGGCCTGGGCCGGCCCGGTGACGGTCTGCGCGGCGGTCACCGGACTGCGGCGGCCGCCGGCCGGGCTCACCGACTCCAAGCTGCTGAGCCCGAAGAAGCGCACGGCCCTCGCCGGTGAGTTGGAGACGTGGGTCACCTCGTACGCCCTGGGACACGCCTCTTCGGAGGAGATCGACGCCCTGGGGATGACGGCAGCCCTCCGGCTCGCCGCCACTCGCGCGCTCGACGGGCTGCCCGTGCGCCCCGACGCCGTGATACTCGACGGGAAGTACGACTACCTGGGCGAGCCCTGGAAGGTACGCACCGTCATCAAGGGCGACCAGTCCTGCGTGGCCGTCGCCGCGGCCTCGGTGATCGCCAAGGTCCGGCGGGACGCGCTGATGGCCGAACTGGGAGCCGCCCACGCGGACTTCCGCTTCGGCGACAACGCCGGGTACCCGTCACCCGTGCACCGCGCCGCCCTGACGAAGCTCGGCCCCACCCCCTACCACCGGCTGTCCTGGTCCTATCTGGACGGTCTGCCCCGCTGGCGGCACCTCAAGCGGGTCCGCAGCGTCCCTGAACCAGCCGACGCGGAGGATTACGCCCAACTCGGCTTCGACTTCTGAACGGACTTTTCCACCCACCCGCCGATGCGACTCGCACCGACGTTTGATAGACATCACCCCATGCCTCTCATCCCCGAGGAGCCTCAGATTCACGAGAGTGTCCCGGGTCCTCGCGCGACACCGGCCGCAGGCCGCACCGCGCCGACCCCTCGTCCCGTCCCTGGTCCCGGCCCCCGGCCCGCCCCTCGGCGGCCCGGCAGCCCCGGGCCCAACCGCGGCTCCGCCGCGACCCCCATGACCCCGGCGCAGCGCACCGCGGGTGACGCGGCGAAGCCCGGCCCTCCCGCCGCGCCCAAGCCCGCCCCGCCAGCCGCCTCCGCGCCGGCCGGTCCGCAGATCCAGCTGATCCCCGCCTCGCCGGAGGGGGCCCTGGACGCGGCGGACGAGGCCGTCGACCTGCTGCTGGACTCCGGCCGCGCGCCCGGCGAGATCCTGGTGCTGACCACCGGGGAGCAGCATCCGTGGGCGGCCCACGAGCTCTCCTTCGGCGAGGCGTCGTACTGGGAGCAGCAGGACGCCGGTGACGACGTCTTCTACGCCGCTGCTACGGCCCGCCGCGTCACGTCCCGCCCGGTCGTGGTGATGGCGGTCAACGGGGGAGCCGACGACGCCGTCGCCCGCGCGCTGCCCGAGGCCACCCGCCGCGCCGGAACGCTGCTGATCGTCTGCGGGGACCCCCAGCGCGTCAACGCCCACATCACCGCGGGCGTCTGACCGCGGGGCCGCTCACACGGCCGCGGAGCGGCGCAGCGCCTCGCGCGCCTCGCCGCGGGGGTGCGGCACGGCCGCCGTGACGCCGTCACCGGTGGCGGTGCCGACGCCGAGGCGGCTGCGGAGGGAGGCGGAGTGCGGCCGGCGGCCGCCCCGCCCCTCGCCGAGCACCTGCCAGCCCGAGCGGGTCAGCGTGATGTAGGCACCGCAGCGCAGGCCGTGCAGGGTGCAGGCGTCGCGCAGGCCCCACATCCAGGCGCCGTCCTCCTCCGTCCACTGGCTCTCGCCCTCTCGGCAGTAGAGCAGCACGGCGGTGCGGACGGGCGTGCGGCGCCGCAGGTCGTGCGGGATGACCCGGCGCAGCTGGGCCAACAGCGCGTTCCGGAATTCCCAGCCGTCGGCGGCCGAGGAGCCGCGCCGGGTGAATGAGGCACTGGCCGCCAGCCGCTCCTCCGGGTCGAGGACCGCGACGACGGCCGTCGACGGTGTCGGCAGATGGCGGCTGTGCAGGCCGGTGACGACCTCACGCGGATTGCGCAGCAGCGGGATACCGGCGGCGGCCCACTCGGCGGGTTCGAGCAGCCTGCCCAGGCGGGAAACGGGGTCGGTGGCCGGCGGCGGAGCGAAGCCGAAGGTCATGGCCCTCCCTTCGTCTGCGCGCCCACGGTCCGTGCGAAGGTCGGGCACGGGCGCACGCCACGACCTGGCTCCGGCGCACCACGGGTGGCCCGGGAGCGGCGAACTGCTTCAATTCTCGCGGTCGTACAGGCGCGCGGCAACGAGCAATTGGCGCGGCTGACCGGTTTGCGCCGGTGCGCGGTCAATATTCCGCGCACCCCTCCCACCTGCGGCGGCGGTCATCCCTGCACGGCGAGAACCAGGGGGAAGACCGCCTCCGCGCCGGCCCGGCGGAGCAGCCGGGCGGCCACCGCCAGCGTCCACCCGGTGTCCGCCATGTCGTCGACGAGGAGCACCGGCCCCGCGGCCCGCTCCAGCGCCGCGGCCAGCGCGGGCGGCACGGTCAGCGCCCCGTGCAGCGCCCGCAGCCGCTGCGCGCTGTTGGTACGCGGCACCCGCGTGTCGGCCCCGGCGTCGACATACGAGACGGCGCCGAGCAGGGGCATCCGGCCGACCGAGGCGATCCGCTCGCCCAGTGTCTGGATCAGCCGCGGGCGGGTGTGCGAGGCCACCGTGACCACGCCGACCGGGCGCGCCGGGGCGTCCGGCGCCCCCGACGCCCAGCCGCCGGGCCCCTTGGCCCAGTCGGCGAGCACGGTCACCACCGCGGCGGCCACATCGTCCGGAATCGGCTCATCCGGATTCTGCGGGGCGAGCAGCGGCCGCAGCCGGTTTCCCCAGCCGATGTCGGAGAGACGGCCGAGCGCCCGCCCCGGAGCCGCCTGCTCGCCCACCGGGATCCGGCCCTTCAGCTCCACACCCACCGCGGGCAGCCCGGTCGGCCACATACGGCGCGGCTCCACCTCGACGCCCGGGCGGCCCAACTCTCCGCGCGCCGCCTCCAGAGACGCGGCGGACACCTCGGCCGTGAACCGGGCCCCCGAGCAGTTGTCGCAGCGCCCGCACGGCGCCGCCGCCTCGTCGTCCAGCTGCCGCCGCAGGAACTCCATCCGGCAGCCGGTGGACGAGGCGTAATCCCGCATCGCCTGCTGCTCCGCCTCCCGCTGCCGCGCCACCCACGCGTATCGCTCCGCGTCGTACGTCCAGGGCTGCCCCGTCGCCGTCCAGCCGCCGCGCACCCGCCGCACCACGCCGTCCACATCGAGGACCTTGAGCATGGTCTCCAGGCGCGAGCGGCGCAGATCGACCTGCGGCTCGAGCGCGGGCAGGGACACCGGACGGTCCGCCGCCGCCAGCACGTCGAGCGTGCGGCGCACCTGCTCCTCGGACGGAAAGGCGAGCGAGGCGAAATACCGCCAGATGGCCTCGTCCTCACGGCCCGGCAACAGCAGCACCTCCGCGTGCGCCACGCCGCGCCCGGCCCGCCCGACCTGCTGGTAGTAGGCGATGGGGGAGGAGGGCGAGCCCAGGTGCACCACGAAGCCCAGATCCGGCTTGTCGAAGCCCATGCCCAGCGCGGAGGTGGCCACCAGGGCCTTGACCCGGTTGGCCAGCAGGTCCTCCTCCGCCTGCTGGCGGTCGGCGTTCTCCGTCTTGCCGGTGTACGAGGCGACGGTGTGGCCCCGCTGCCGCAGGAACGCCGCCACCTCCTCGGCGGCGGCGACCGTGAGGGTGTAGATGATCCCGGAGCCGGGGAGCTCGGGGAGGTGGTCGGCGAGCCAGGCCAGCCGGTGAGCCGCGTCCGGCAGCCGCAGCACGCCCAGGCTCAGGCTCTCCCGGTCCAGCGGCCCGCGCAGCACCAGCGCGGGCGAGCCGTCCGCCCCCGCGCCGTCCCTCCCGGGCCCGCCCGTGCCCAGCTGCTCGGCGACGTCCGCGGTCACCCGGGCATTGGCCGTCGCCGTCGTGGCCAGCACGGGCACGCCCGGCGGCAGGTCGGCGAGCATCGTGCGCAGCCTGCGGTAGTCGGGGCGGAAGTCATGGCCCCAGTCGGAGATGCAGTGGGCCTCGTCGACCACCAGCAGGCCGGTGGCCGCGGCGAGCTTGGGCAGCACCTGGTCCCGGAAGTCGGGGTTGTTCAGCCGCTCGGGGCTGACCAGCAGCACATCCACCTCACCGGCGGCCACCTCCGCCTGGATGGTGTCCCACTCCTCAGTGTTGGCGGAATTGATGGTGCGCGCGTGGATACCCGCCCGCGCGGCGGCCTCGACCTGGTTGCGCATCAGCGCGAGCAGCGGGGAGACGATCACCGTCGGGCCCCCGCCGCGCTCGCGCAGCAGGGCGGTGGCGACGAAATACACCGCGGACTTGCCCCATCCCGTGCGCTGCACGACCAGCGCCCGGCGGCGGTCGGCGACCAACGCCTCGATCGCCCGCCACTGATCCTCCCGCAGCCGGGCGGATCCGGAGGGGTCCCCGACCAGACGGGCCAGGACACGGTCGGCCGCGATGCGCAGATCTTCGTCGCTCATGCCCCCATGCAACCCGATCCCACCGACATCGCGCGAACGGGACCCGGGCCTGTGGATAAGGTTATCCACAGGCCTGGCGGGCCTGGCCGGACTGGGAGACCGTCGGGCCATGACCCGACACAACGAAGCGGCCGGCCTGTCCGGCGATGAGCAGATCACCCTCCGCAGCCCGGCCGAGCTCGCCGACGCCCTGCCCTATGTCCTGGGCTTCCATCCGGACGACAGCATCGTGATGATCGCGCTGCACGGCCCACGCGGCCGGTTCGGCGGGCGGCTCAGGCTCGGCATTCCCGAGGCGAGCGAGGAATGGCCGGAGGTCTGCGACCAGCTCGCCGAGTGCCTGGTGACGGGCAGCGAGCGGCGGGCGGGCCGGCCCGACGGGACGGTGCTGTTCCTGTGCCAGGAGCCGGGCGAGGGCGAATCGGGGCAGGACGTGATGGAGCGCCTGCGGCCGCTCGCGCAGCGGCTGCGCACCGCGTGCGGCGGGCTGGAGGTGCCGGTCTTCGAGGCGCTGTGCATCTCCGACGGCAGGTTCTGGTCGTATGTGTGCCCGGACCGGCGCTGCTGCCCGCCGGAGGGCGTCCCGCTCACCCTGCCCGGCACCTCCGTGATGGCGGCGGCCGCCACCTACGCGGGCGTCCATGTGCGCGGGTCGCTGCGCGAGATGGAGGCGAGGCTGGCGCCGCTCGCCCCGCCCAGGGCCGAGGAGCAGGAGCGGGCGCTGGACACGGCGGGCTGCGAACTCGTGCCGAGGATCCTGGGCGGCACGGACTGCGCCGCGGTGCGCGAGGAGACCCTCGTCCTCCTCGGCGGCATGCTGGCCCGGTTCCGCGCCGCGCCGCCGATCGCCGACCAGGTCGCGGCCGACCTCCGCGACGACGGGCTGATCGGCGACCAGGAGGCGGCCGCGGTCATCGTCGGGCTGCAGGACCGGCTGGCGCGCGACCGGGCCGCGCAGTGGATGGAAGGACCCGACGCGGAGCCGGCCCTGCGGTTGTGGCGCGCCCTCTCCCGCCGCTGCGTCGGCTCGTACGCGGAGCACGCCGCGGCCCCGCTCACCCTCGCGGGCTGGGTCGCCTGGTCGATGGGGGACGAGCCCGCGGCGCGCGTCGCGCTCGGCCGAGCGCTGTCCGCCGATCCCCACTACCTGTTCGCCAGGCTGCTCCACCAGGCGTGCAACGAGGGGCTCGACCCGGAGCTGTTGCGCCGCTGTCTGCGCCAGGACCGTGCCGACCGGGCCCTGCAGACCGCGGTGCGCGGCGAGTTGGAGCGCCTCGGGGCCGCTGCGGCCGGAAGGCCCGGCGGACCCGGGAGGCCGGGGCGAGGGCCCGGCGGGCGGGCCAAGAGCCCCAGCGCGCAGGCGGCCCGGCGGCGTCCGGTCGGCCGGACGCGGGCGCGGCGCAGGCCCGGCCGGCGAGGGGCCCGCAGCCGCCCCTGAGCCGCCATCGAGCCGCCGGGCGCCGGGCCGCCGGGGCGGTTCCGTCGCCCTCCCTCCACCATCGACGATCAACCGGAAGGGACTGATTATCGTCAGGCAGACGACTATGATCGCGGCATGCCCTACGATCCAGCGGCCTTCCCGCCTTTCGCCGTCACCGTGGATCTGGTCGTGCTGACCGTCCGGCGGCACGCGCTGTGCGCGCTGGCCGTCCGCCGCGGCGAGCCGCCCTTCCAGGGGCGCTGGGCTCTGCCGGGCGGCTTCGTGCGGGCCGATGAGGACCTCACGGCGGCGGCCGCCAGGGAGTTGGCCGAGGAGACCGGGCTGCTCGTCCACGACCCCGCGGCTCCGGCCTCTCCCAACGCCGCCCACCTCGAACAGCTCGCCACCTACGGGGACCCGAAGCGCGACCCGAGGATGCGGGTGGTGAGCGTCGCGCACCTGGCGCTCGCGCCGGACCTCCCGGCGCCCCGGCCCGGAGGCGACGCGCACAGCGCGCGCTGGGCCCCCGTCGAGTCCCTGCTCGACCAGGACGGGTCCTTCGGCCGCGACGCCGACCTGGCCGCCCCGCTCGCCTTCGACCACGCCCGCATCCTGGCGGACGGGGTGGAGCGTGCCCGCTCCAAGATCGAGTACTCCTCGCTGGCCACCGCCTTCTGCCCCCAGGAATTCACGGTCGGCGAGTTGCGCCGGGTCTACGAGGCGGTGTGGGGGGTGGCCCTCGACCCCCGCAACTTCCACCGAAAGGTCACCGGAACGCCCGGATTCCTGGTGCCCACGGGCGGCACGACGACCCGTCAAGGCGGTCGCCCGGCCCAGCTGTTCCGGGCCGGGGGCGCGACGCTGCTCAATCCGCCCATGCTTCGTCCCGAGGTGTGACAGCCCATGACACGACGACTCGACAGGGGGTGTAGATACCGACGAAATAGGACATAGCGGGTTACCGTGCTCCGGTACGTCACCAGTCCCCACGTGCCACGAGCGGTTCCATGCCCCGCGGGAGAAGCCATGATTCAGGCCACCGGACTGACCAGCACCCCCCGCCGCAACCGTCCGCCTGTCGTCGACGATCTCACCTTCGAGGCCCCACCGGGCCGTGTGACCGCCCTGTTCGGCGGTCCCGGCGCGGGCAAGACCAGCGCGCTGAGGCTTCTGCTGCAGCTCGACCGGGGCCACGGTGCCGTCTTCTTCCGGGGCCGCCCGCTCCACCGCATCCGGCGCCCGGCCCGGGAGATCGGGGTCCTTCTGGAGGACGTGCCGGGCCACCCCGGGCGCACCGCGCGCGGTCACCTCAGGATGCTCGGGGCCGCCGTCGGGGTACCCGCGGCGCGCGCGGACGCAGTGCTGGACGCGGTCGGCCTCACCGAGCTGGCCGACGAGCGCATCGGGGACCTGGCTGCCGGCATGGAGCGGCGCCTCGGGCTCGCCACGGCCCTCCTGGGAGACCCGCACACGCTCGTTCTCGACGCGCCCACGCGCGGTCTGTCCACCCGGGAGACCGTCTGGATGCACGGCCTGCTGCGGCAGTTCGCCGGGAAGGGTGGTGCCGTCCTCGTCACCGACCGGGACCCGGAGAACGTCACCCGCCTCGCCGACCAGGTCCTCACCCTGGAGGGCGGTCGGCTCATCGCCGACCAGCCGGTCGAGGAGTTCGCGCGCACCCGGCTGCGCCCCCGCGTCGCCGTGCTCTCGCCGGTGGCCGGGCGGCTGGCCGCCGTGCTGGAGGAGGAAGCGGGCGCCGCCGAGCCGGCCGTCCAGCCGCCGTGCCCACCCGGAGCGGAGGCCGGCGAGGCCGACAAGGGGAAGGCCGCTGCGGCGAGCGGGGTGGAGCCGCTGAGCGGTACTGGGGCCGGGGAGGGGTCCGGTCCCCGCGCCCACCGTGCCAGTGAGGCGGGGGCAAGCGTGGAGGGGCCGGAGCCCGAGGCGGCGGCCGGAGGAGAGGCACAGGTCGGGGCGTCGGCCCCGGCGGGGGGTGAGAGCGCCGCGGGGGAGCCCGGTGCCCGGGCTGATCACGGGACCGCGTCGCCCGGTGCGGCAGCCGCTGACGGAGCGGCGGGCGAGGGTGTGGCGGAAGGCGGATCCGGTGTCGCCACCGGATCCGCCCCCCGCAGCGCGCAGTCGCGCGCAGCCGATGCCGCGCCCGTCGCCGGCCCAGCGTCTGCGGGTGGGCCCGCGCCTGCCGCTGCACCGGCCTCCGCCGTCGGCCCCGCGCCCGCCGCTGCATCGGCGTCCGCCGCGGGCCCCGGCTCGGTAGCCGTGCCCGCGCCGGCTGCGGACGCGATGCCGAGTGCCGGGCCCGGGCCCGTGCCTGCGCCCGTCGCTGATTCGGCGCCTGCTGCCACGTCCGCGTGCGCCGCTGCATCGGGGTCCGCCGTGGGTTCCGACTCCGTAGCCGTGCCTGCGCCTGCCGCCGACGCGATGCCGGCTGCCGGGTCCGTGCCTGGTGCCACGTCCGGCCCCGCTACCGGCCCCACCCCCGCCGCTGTGCCTGTGCCTGCCGTCGATTCGGCGCCTGCTGCCATGTCCGCGTGCGCCGCTGCATCGGGGTCCGCCGTGGGTTCCGACTCCGTCCTCGTGCCCACACCCGCCGCCGACGCGATGCCGGCTGCCGGGCATATGCCTGCTGCCACGCCCGGCCCCGCCACCGGCCCCGCGTCCGTCGCTGTGCCTGCGCCTGCCGCCGATCCGGCGGGCGCCGACGGCCCGGCGCCCGCTGCCGTGTCCGCGTCCGCCCCCGGCTCGGCGTCGGCCGGCGGATCCGCCCCTGCCGCCGTGCCCGTGGCCGTGTCCGCGCCTGCCGCTGGGGCCCCGGGGGGTGGGCGGCTGTCGGTGGTGCGGGAGGACGAGACACGCATCTCCGTCTACGGGCTGTCCTGCGCGGCCGTCGGCGAGACCGCGTACCGCCACGGCATCGTCGTGCACCGGCTGGTCGAGGAGACCGCCGACCTCGGTCCGCGGGCCGTGGGCGGGGACACCGCCGCCCGCGATCCCCGGGCCACCCCGCCCCGGGCGCTGCCGAGGCTGCCGCTGCCCGGCCCGGCCTGGCCGCTGCGCTATGAGCTGCGCCGCGCCACCGGCGTACGCACCGGCTGGCTGATCGCCGTCGCGGCCCTCGTGGCCTCCCTCCTGGGCTCCGTGCTGCTCGCCCGGGCGGGCGGGGCGGGGGAGCTGCACCGGATCACCGGCTGGCCCACCGACGTGCCCCTGCCACCGGTGGCGATCGCGGCCGGGCTGCTGGGCGCGCTGTCCTTCGGGGAGGAGTTCCGCTACCCGGCGCTGGCCCCGGCCCGGGACACGGTGCCGCGCCGGCTCGGCCTGCTGATGGCCAAGTTCCTGGTGTGCGCGGTCGGCGCCCTGCTGCTCTGCTTCGCCGTCCTCGCCCTCGACGGTGCGGCGCTCCTGCTGCTGGTCGGCGGGGACGCGGTGCCGCTCCCGGGCGACTGGCCGCTGCTGATGGCGAGCGTGTGCGCCCTGGCGGTCGGCTCGAGCTGGGCCGGGCTGATGGCGGCGGCGGTCTTCCGGTCCACCGCGCTCGGCCTGGCGACGCTGCTGGCGGTGCCCATCCTGGCGGTGCCGGTCGTACAGCGCGCCTTGGCCGAGCCGTCGGTGCGCTCGCTCGTCGGGCTGCCGCACCGGCTGCGGGCGGAGGCGCTCGACCAACCGCACTCCATGGTCGACCGCCTCCTGGCGCTCGCCCTGCGGCTGGCGTCCCAGCCCGTGGGACAGGCGCTCGTGCTCTCGCTGGCCGTGCTGCTGTGCGCGTACGCCCTCACCGGGTTGCGCGGCCGGGCCCGGCAGTAGCGCGGACCCCGCCCCCGACACCGCCCCGCCCGGCGCGGGCGGGGCGGTGGACCAAGCCGGGGGCGGTTCCGCGGGCTCATCGCGGGAAGTGGTCGCAAGTCCCCGAAGGTTGCCGGTTTCTGTCCGATTCAGCGTCAATTATGAGGTAATGGGCGATCACCCTTTCGTGTGCTTTTCACCAAAGACCTCAAGGGCTTCCGGAGCGTCGCCGACAAAGGATGCGTGAGTACCCTTGCGCACACCACGATGACCGCGGCTCGCCCCGCCGATTCCGGCCTCGCCGGCCCGGGCGAGCTTGACCGCTACCCCTTCGCCGACACCCCCATGGGCGACCGCGGCAGCGCCCCCTCCTGGGACGGCGCCGACGCCGAGATCGGCCGAGTGGGCCGACGCGCGGCCGGCAACCGGGGCCGCGGGCTGCACGGCCAACTCGTCCAACAGCTGGGCCAGATGATCGTCTCCGGCGATCTGGGGGCCGACCGCCCGCTCGTCCCCGAGGAGATCGGCCAGCGCTTCGAGGTCTCCCGCACCGTGGTGCGGGAATCGCTGCGCGTCCTGGAGGCCAAGGGCCTGGTCAGCGCCCGCCCCAACGTGGGCACCCGGGTCCGCCCCGTCAGCGACTGGAACCTCCTGGATCCGGACATCATCGAGTGGCGGGCCTTCGGGCCGCAGCGCGACGACCAGCGCCGCGAGCTGTGCGAGCTGCGCTGGACCATCGAGCCGCTCGCCGCCCGTCTCGCCGCCGGCTCGGGCCGGGAGGACGTGCAGCAGCGGCTCGCCGACATGGCCGAGATCATGGGCCATGCGCTGGGGCAGGGCGACGCCCTGACCTTCTCGCGCGCCGACGCCGAGTTCCACGCCCTGATGCTGCAGGTCGCGGGCAATCGGATGCTGGAGCACCTGGCGGGCATCGTCGCCGCCGCGCTGCACGTCTCCGGCGCCCCGGTGACCGGCTGCGACCGGCTGACCGAGGCCGGGGTGGGTCACCACCGCCGGATCGTCGAGGCCATCGGGGCCGGTGACGCCGCGGCGGCGGAGGCCGCGATGCGCCAGCTGCTGACCGTCCACCCCGATCTCGACCACGCCGAGGTGGGGGTGCCCGCGCCGCGCGAGCACTGACCCGCGGACCGCGGCGTACGGCGTACGGGCGCGGCGTCGCCGGAACCCGCCCCGCGGGTTCGGCGACGCGACGCCACGGACGACGCCATGGGTGATGCCGCAGAGGCGATCACGCCGTGACGCCATGGATGGAGCCACAGACGTGGGTGCGGCGGTGCGCGGCGGTGTGGGGCGGTGCGGGAGCGGAGCATGATCAACTGGCGCCGATCTGTCCGTTGGGTAGGCATTACGGCCGTTATGGGGTGTGACTCGGGACACGAGGAATGGGCGTAACGCTCTTTGGGGCAGCGCGATGATTAAAGAGGTGGCAGCCGCAGAGGGAATACCGGCGTCGCTCGCGACGCTGTAATCCACCCGCAGCACTCCGCCCGCGCCGTCGGTTCATCCTGCCGGCGGTCGTCGGCTCCAGTCCCCAGCGGACCGGGCCGGAAGCCGTTTCCATCGTTCCGAGAGGTTGTTCGTGTCGGCCAGCACATCCCGTACGCTCCCGCCGGAGATCGCCGAGTCCGAGTCTGTCATGGCGCTCATCGAGCGGGGAAAGGCTGAGGGGCAGATCGCCGGCGATGACGTGCGTCGGGCCTTCGAGGCTGACCAGATTCCGCCAACCCAGTGGAAGAACGTTCTGCGCAGCCTCAACCAGATCCTCGACGAGGAGGGTGTGACGCTGATGGTCAGTGCCGCAGAGGCGCCCAAGCGCACCCGCAAGAGCGTCGCAGCGAAGAGTCCGGCAAAGCGCACCGCCACCAAGACCGTCACGGCCAAGACGGTCCCCGCGAAGAAGACCCCTGCCGCCGCTCCGGCCGTCCCGGCGGCCGACGCGGGAGACGGCGTGGCCGGCGAGGCCGCGGCGACCCCCGCGAAGAAGGCCGCGGCCAAGAAGGCCACGGCCAAGAAGACGGTGGCCAAGAAGACCGCCGCGAAGAAGACGGCGGTGAAGAAGACCACCGCCAAGAAGGACCCGGACGAGCTCCTCGAGGGAGAGGACGTCCTCGAGGACGCTCCCGGCAAGCCCGGAGTCGAGGGCGCGGAGGGCGAGCCCGAGAACCAGGGCTTCGTGCTCTCCGACGAGGACGAGGACGACGCCCCGGCGCAGCAGGTCGCCGCGGCCGGCGCGACCGCCGACCCGGTCAAGGACTACCTGAAGCAGATCGGCAAGGTCCCCCTGCTCAACGCCGAGCAGGAGGTCGAGCTCGCCAAGCGCATCGAGGCCGGTCTGTTCGCCGAGGACAAGCTCGCCAACTCCGACAAGCTCGCCCCCAAGCTCAAGCGCGAGCTGGAGATCATCGCCGAGGACGGCCGCCGGGCCAAGAACCACCTCCTGGAGGCCAACCTCCGTCTGGTGGTCTCCCTGGCCAAGCGCTACACCGGCCGCGGCATGCTCTTCCTGGACCTGATCCAGGAGGGCAACCTGGGTCTGATCCGCGCCGTCGAGAAGTTCGACTACACCAAGGGCTACAAGTTCTCCACCTACGCCACCTGGTGGATCCGTCAGGCGATCACCCGAGCGATGGCCGACCAGGCCCGCACCATCCGCATCCCGGTGCACATGGTCGAGGTCATCAACAAGCTCGCGCGGGTGCAGCGCCAGATGCTCCAGGACCTGGGCCGCGAGCCCACCCCGGAGGAGCTGGCCAAGGAGCTCGACATGACCCCCGAGAAGGTCATCGAGGTCCAGAAGTACGGCCGCGAGCCGATCTCCCTCCACACCCCGCTGGGTGAGGACGGCGACAGCGAGTTCGGTGATCTGATCGAGGACTCGGAGGCGGTCGTTCCGGCCGATGCGGTGAGCTTCACGCTGCTGCAGGAGCAGCTGCACTCCGTTCTCGACACGCTCAGCGAGCGCGAGGCGGGCGTGGTCTCCATGCGCTTCGGCCTGACCGACGGCCAGCCGAAGACGCTCGACGAGATCGGCAAGGTCTACGGCGTGACGCGCGAGCGCATCCGGCAGATCGAGTCGAAGACGATGTCGAAGCTGCGCCACCCGTCGCGGTCCCAGGTCCTCCGCGACTACCTGGACTGATCCCGCACCGACGGACCGCCGCTGCACGGCACAGCGCGAAGGCCGGGCCCTCCTCAGGGCCCGGCCTTCGCGCTGTGCCGTGCTGTTTGTGGGCGCCGTCCCCGTTCGGCCGCTCCCAGGATGCGGAACGGCGGGAGCTGGGTGACTGTGGGTGTGCGACGCGCTCCTTACGGTCAGGAGGCTGAATGCGTAGGTCGCTTTCCGCCCTGTTCGCCTTTCTCGCTGCCCCGCTGGTCACCGCCCTGGCCATGCTGGTGATCCTGCCTCCCCCGGCGACCGCCGACCGCACGGTGGTCGGCGGTCAGCCCGCCCATACCGCCCTGGCGCCCTGGGCGGTGGCGCTGGGGAGCCGGGAGCGCTTCGGTGAAGCGCGCTCGGGCCAGTTCTGCGGCGGGGTCGTGGTGGGCCCCACCACGGTGCTCACGGCGGCGCACTGCCTGAGCCGCGATGTGCTCGGCGTGGACTGGCGCGAGGTCCATGACCTCCGCGTGATCATCGGCCGGGACGATCTGCGCGGCAGCGGAGGGGTGGAGATGGCGCCGCGCTGGGTCTGGATCAATCCGGGCTACGACCGGATCGGCAGGTCGGGGGATGTCGCGGTGCTCACCCTCCCCAGACGGCTGCCCCGGATCTACGGCATCGCCATGGCACCCGACGGGGACCGGGCCTATGAGCCGGGAGCGCGGGCGGCGGTGTACGGCTGGGGCGATACGCGGGGTAACGGCAGCTACGCCTCGACGCTGCGGGCCACCCGGGTGCGGGTGCTGCCGGACGAGGCGTGCGAGGAGGCCTACCCGGGAGACGTGGAGGGGGAGTACCGCGCGGATTCCATGATGTGCGCGGGGTTGCCGGCCGGCGGCCGGGACGCCTGCCAGGGGGACAGCGGCGGGCCGCTGGTCGCCCGGGGGAAGCTGGTGGGGCTGGTGTCCTGGGGAGGCGGCTGCGCGGAGGCGGGGCGGCCCGGTGTCTATACGCGCATTTCGGCGGTGCTGTCGATGATGACCGCCTCGGGGTGACGCCTGGGGCTGACGCCTCAGGGTGACCTCCTGGGGCTGACGTCTCGGGGTCTCCCCCTCGGGTGATCGTCTTGGCGATCGCCGGACAGACCGAGAGACGAGGACGGGCGGCCTCCCATGGGGGAAGGCCGCCCGAGGTCCCGGCCCTGGGCCGGTGTCGCTCGTCGTCGTTCGGATGTGAGGCGTCAGCGTTCGTCGTCGGACGCGGACGCCGGGACGGCGGTCAGCCGCTCGGTCTCGTCCTGTATCTCCACGGCGATCTTCTTGAGTTCCGGCTCGAACTTACGCCCGTGGTGGGCGCAGAAGAGCAGTTCACCACCGCTTGCCAGCACGACGCGCAGGTACGCCTGGGCGCCGCAGCGGTCGCAGCGGTCAGCGGCCGTCAGGGGGCTCGCGGGGGTCAGAACAGTAGTCACGTCGCCTCTTCTCTAGCTCGACGAGCTGTCGTACCAGGGTCAACATCCAACCAAGCCGAAAACGTTCCCGCTCGTGGCTTTTTCTCAAAAATTGCTTCTGAGTAGACCGGATGGTGACGGTTGGCGGCGAATGAGCCGTATTGCGTGGGTTTACGGTTTCACGTCGCTTGTCGGATTTGTCCTCCCGGCCGGGTTGCCGGTTGTTGGTGAGGACGTGCCCGGAGCCTAAATGGTTCATGCCTGAAAGGGAACGTGATGTTTGTGTCACCCCATCGAGGGATCGAACGTACGAGCGAGAGTCAAGGAGTCTGGACTAGCATGGACGTTCCCATGGGTGGCGGCACAAAGGCTCTATCAGGCCTCGGTACGCTCTGACGGGCGACCCTGCCACCAAGTCGGCCCGCAGCCGGGCCAATCAGAAATTCAGCGAGGAGCGAACCGCGTGACCGCCGACACGTCCGTGCCGTCCACTGCGCTGCTGACCGGAGCAGACCGGGGCGGCTCCAACTACACCGCGCGGCACCTGCTCGTCCTGGAGGGGCTCGAAGCGGTACGCAAGCGTCCCGGCATGTACATCGGCTCGACGGACAGCCGTGGCCTCATGCACTGCCTCTGGGAGATCATCGACAACTCGGTCGACGAGGCGCTCGGGGGCTACTGCGACCGCATCGAGGTGATCCTGCACGACGACGGCTCGGTGGAGGTCCGGGACAACGGCCGCGGCATCCCGGTCGACATCGAGCCCAAGACCGGCCTGTCGGGCGTCGAGCTCGTGATGACCAAGCTGCACGCCGGCGGCAAGTTCGGGGGCGGCTCGTACGCGGCCTCCGGCGGTCTGCACGGCGTCGGCGCCTCCGTGGTGAACGCGCTGTCCTCCCGGCTCGACGTGGAGGTGGACCGGGACGGCAAGACCCACTCGATCAGCTTCCGCCGCGGCGTCCCCGGCATCTTTACCGAATCGGGCCCCGAGGCGCCCTTCGACCCGTCCAGCGGTCTCCTCAAGGGCAAGCGGATCCCCAAGACCCGCACCGGCACCCGCACCCGCTACTGGGCGGACCGGCAGATCTTCCTCAAGGACGCCAAGCTCTCCCTGGAGACGCTGTACGCGCGTGCCCGCCAGACCGCCTTCCTGGTGCCGGGCCTGACGCTGATCGTCCGGGACGAGCGGACCGCAGAGGCCCGCGACGGCGCCGGCGGCCCGTCCGAAGAGGTTTTCCGTTTCGACGGCGGCATCAGCGAGTTCTGCGAGTACCTGGCGCAGGACAAGGCCGTCTGTGACGTGCTGCGGCTGTCCGGGCAGGGCACCTTCAAGGAGACCGTCCCGGTCCTGGACGAGCGCGGCCACATGACGCCGACCGAGATCACCCGGGAGCTCGGTGTCGACATCGCGCTGCGCTGGGGCACCGGCTACGACACCACCGTGAAGTCCTTCGTCAACATCATCGCCACCCCGAAGGGCGGCACCCACGTCGCCGGCTTCGAGCGCTCGGTGACCAAGACGGTGAACGAGGTGCTGCGCGCCGCCAAGCTGCTGCGCGTCGCCGAGGACGACGTCGTCAAGGATGACGCGATGGAGGGCCTCACCGCGGTCGTCACCGTGCGGCTGGCGGAGCCGCAGTTCGAGGGGCAGACCAAGGAGGTGCTGGGCACCTCCGCCGCCTCCCGGATCGTGGCCAACGTGGTCGCCAAGGAGCTCAAGGCGTTCCTCACCTCCACCAAGCGGGACGCCAAGCAGCAGGCCCGCGCCGTCCTGGAGAAGATCGTCGCGGCCGCCCGCACCCGCATCGCGGCCCGCCAGCACAAGGAGGCGCAGCGCCGCAAGACGGCGCTGGAGTCCTCCTCGCTGCCCGCCAAGCTCGCCGACTGCCGCAGCGACGACGTGGACCGCAGCGAGCTGTTCATCGTCGAGGGAGACTCGGCGCTCGGCACGGCCAAGCTCGCCCGGAACTCCGAGTTCCAGGCGCTGCTGCCGATCCGCGGCAAGATCCTCAACGTTCAGAAGGCGTCGATCTCCGACATGCTGAAGAACGCCGAGTGCGGCTCGATCATCCAGGTCATAGGGGCGGGCTCGGGCCGGACTTTCGACATCGACCAGGCCCGCTACGGCAAGGTGATCTTCCTCGCCGACGCCGATGTCGACGGCGCGCACATCCGCATCCTGCTGCTCACGCTGTTCCAGCGCTACATGCGGCCGATGGTCGAGCAGGGACGGGTCTTCTCGGCCGTGCCGCCGCTCCACCGGGTCGAGCTGGTCAACCCCAAGCGGGGGCAGGACAAGTACCTGTACACCTACTCGGACAACGAGCTCCAGGAGACGCTGCTGGATCTCCAGCGCCGGGGTGTCCGCTACAAGGATGGCATCCAGCGCTACAAGGGTCTGGGCGAGATGGACGCCGACCAGCTCGCGGAGACCACGATGGATCCGCGCCACCGCACGCTGCGGCGCATCAACATCAGCGACCTGGAGGCCGCCGAGCAGGTGTTCGATCTGCTGATGGGCAACGAGGTCGCGCCGCGCAAGGAGTTCATCACCAACTCGGCGGCGACCCTCGACCGGTCGCGCATCGACGCCTGACGCACTGTGCGCACCGCCCGACGTGCCTCTCCACCCGAGGGCGGCTCTCCACCCCCGGGTGGAGAGCCACGCTCCACCCGGCCCCGACTCAGGGCCGATCCGCGAGGCACGGCCGTTCCGTAGCGTGTGAGCGGCAGCGCCGTGGGCGACCGGAGCCGGGCTTCGACCCGTGCCCGGCCGACTCGCGCGGGATCCGGGGAGGGGAGGAACAATGCAGCGAGGGACGCGGTGGCCCTCGCGGCAGGCGCTCACGCGCCAGGGCGTACCCCCGGTCCGGCTGCTGATCAACGCGGGCATGGGGATCTTCGGAGCGAGCCTGCTGCTCTGGGACGTGGCGCGTGACGACGCCTTCCCGGGGTGGGCGCGGATCGCCCTGTTCGCGGCCGTGGCCGGCTGCGCGGCCCTGGTGTACGCGTTCCGCCGCGTCACCGTCGACCACCGGCTCGGCCCCGCCCTGGCCCTGCTCGCCCTGCTGCTCGCGGCGGGGGCCGGCCTCCGGGCCGTGGGAGCCGACACCCCGGCGGCCGCGGCGTGGATCGTCGGAGTGATCGTCTCGATGGAGCGGCTGCCGCTGGTGGTCGGCCTGCCCGCCGGAATCGTGGCCTCCGGCTCGTACGCGCTGCTCGGCGACGACAGCTTGCCGGCCGGTCTGGCCATGGGCGCGGGCTTCTTGCTCGTCGGCTACACGCTGCGGCTCGACGAGGAGGCGCGCGGCACCGGCTACCGGCTGCTCGAGCAGGAGCGGGCGGCGCGCCGGGCCGAGGCGCGGAGCGCGGCGCTCGCCGAGCGGACCAGGATCGCCCGGGAGATCCACGACGTGCTGGCGCACAGCCTGTCCGCGCAGCTCGTCCACCTGGAAGCGGCCAGACTGCTGGTCGAGCGCGGGGAGGACCGGGCCCTGGTGCTCCACCGGGTGGTGGCCGCCCGCAGGATGGCCCGCCACGGCCTGGCCGAGACCCGTCAGGCCCTGTACGCGCTGCGCGGCGAGACGGCGCCGGTCGAGGACTTCCTGCGGGAGGCGGCGGCGACCGAAGGGGCGCGGTTCGAGACGGAGGGCGAACGCCGGCGGCTGACCGCCGAGACGGGGCTCGCCGTCCGCAGGGTCGCGCAGGAGGCGCTGACCAACGTCCGCAAGCACGCGCCGGGCGCGCGGGTGACGGTGCGCTTCGCCTACCTGGAGGGCGAGGTGCTCCTCGAGATACGTAACGGCGCGGCGCGCGAGGCGCCCTCCGGCGGGCCGGCGGCGACCGGCGCCGGATACGGTCTGCGGGGGATGCGGGAGCGCGCGGAACTCCTCGGCGGCACGCTGGAGGCCGGGCCAGCCGAGGACGGCTTCCTGGTGCGCCTGCGGGCCCCGGCGTGACGGCGTGGCGGCGTGTCGGCGTACTGACGACTGGGGGACACGGGCGATGGACGAAGGACGCGGGCTCGCCGGCCCGAGGGCGGCGCGGGTGCTGGTCGTCGATGACCAGATCATGGTGCGCGAGGGCATCGTGCTGCTGCTGGGGCTGCTGCCCGGCATCGAGGTCGTCGGCGCGGCGGGGGACGGGGAGGACGCGCTGCGGTTGGTCGCGGAGCTCGCCCCGGACGTGGTGCTGATGGACCTGCGGATGCCCCGCTGCGACGGCGTCGAGGCCACCCGGCGCATCCGCGCCGGACACCCCTCGACACAGGTCGTGGTGGTGACGACCTACGCCGACGACGACTGGCTCTTCCCGGCCCTGCGGGCGGGCGCCCGCGGCTATGTGACCAAGGACGCGGGCGCGGAGGAGATCGCCCGCGCCATCGAGGACGTGGTCTCGGGCCAGGCCGCGCTGTCGCCAGGCGTCCAGCGACGGCTTTTGGAGCGACTGGTCGAGGGCGCGGAGGGAGCGGAGGGCGCCGCGGGCGGCGAGCCCCTGAAGGCCGCGCCCGCGAGGCGCGGCCCGCTGCCCGACGGGCTCACGCCCCGCGAGGCGGAGGTCCTCGCCCTGGTCGCCGAGGGCCTGGCCAACGCGGAGATCGCCCGCCGTCTGCGCATCGGTCAGGCGACCGTGAAGACGCACATCAACAACCTCTTCGCCAAGGCGGGGGTGCGCGACCGCGCCCAGGCCGTGCGCTACGCCTACCGGAGCGGGATCGCCCGGCCGCCCGGCCCCGACTCCGATCCCGAACCTGGCTCCGGACCCGGTGTCGGCCCGGGCCCCGGGCCTGGTGTCAGCCGGGGCCCCGGACCTGGTCTCAGTCCGAGCCACGGACCCGCGACCGGTCCGGGTTCCGGGACGTTCGTCACCTGAGTCACCTGATGGGGTGAAGGTCCGGTATTGAGGGGGCCGGGAACTCCTACGCCGTCCATCCTTGGCACGCGGCCAATGCGGCAGTGAGCAAGGAGTGTTCGGGTGGACATGCAGCACAACGCGCGTGACGCCGGGGCGGTCGAGCTGGGCGACCCCTGGTACGACACGGTCGCCTCCGGCTGGGGCGAGGACGACACCGGCGGCGGCTCCCGGCGCGCCCGCCCGCCCGCCGCCGCGGACGTCTACACCGAGGTTCACGGCAGCGCCGCGTTCCAGGAAGTGCGCAGACGCTACCGCCGCTTCGTCTTCCCCGCGACCACCGTCTTCTTCCTCTGGTACCTCGCGTATGTCGTCGCGGCGACCACCGCGCCCGATCTGATGGGCCGTCCCGTGGTCGGCGCGCTGAATGTCGCGATGCTCGCCGGGCTCGCCCAGTTCGCCACCACCTTCCTGCTGACCTGGGCGTATGCCCGCCATGCGCGGCTGCGCCGGGACCGGGTCGCGCTGGAGCTCCGATGGGTCACGCAGGAGATGATGCGGGGGCACGGCCGATGACCGGCAATCAACAGAGCCTGGCGCTGCTGCTCTTCGGGGTGTTCGTCGCCGCCACCCTCGCCATCACCACCTGGGCGGGCCGCCGCAGGCACGGCTCCCCGGAGGAGTTCTACGCGGGCGGGCGGCTGTTCTCCCCCATGGAGAACGGCTTCGCCATCGCGGGTGACTACATGTCGGCCGCCTCCTTCCTCGGCATCTCCGGCCTCATCGCCCTCTTCGGCTACGACGGCGTGCTCTACTGCGTCGGCTTCTTCGTCGCCTGGCTCGTGGTGCTGCTGTTGGTCGCCGAGCTGGTCCGCAACTGCGGCCGCTTCACCCTCGCCGACGTGCTGGCCGCGCGGATGGGCAGGCCACCGGTCCGGATCGCCGCGGGCGTCTCCTCCGTCACCGTGTGTGTGCTCTACCTCGTCGCCCAGATGGTCGGGGCGGGCAGTCTGATCGCCCTGCTGATCGGCGAGACGGGGCCGCGCGCCCGCGCCTGGACGGTCATCGGCGTGGGCACCCTGATGGTGATCTTCGTGGCGCTCGGCGGGATGCGCGCCACCACCTGGATCCAGATCGTCAAGGCGGTGCTGCTGATGGCCGGGGCGGCCACGCTCACCGCCCTGGTCCTGGTCCGCTTCCACGGCGATGTGGACGCGCTGCTCAGCGCGGCGGCGCGGCACAGCGGACACGGCCGGGACTTCCTCGCCCCGGGGCTGAAGTACGGAGGCGGCTGGACCGCGCGGCTGGACTTCATCAGCCTCGGGCTCGCCCTCGTGCTCGGCACCGCCGGGCTGCCGCACATCCTCTCCCGCTTCTACACGGTGCCCACCGCGCGGGCCGCCCGTCGCTCGGTCATCTGGTCCATCGGACTGATCGGCGGCTTCTACCTGATGACGATCGTGCTCGGCTTCGGCGCGGCCGCCGTGCTGGGCAGCGACGCCGTACGGACCTCCAACCCGGCCGGGAACACGGCCGTCCCGCTGCTCGCGCTGGACCTCGGCGGGGGCGCCGGGTCGACCGGGGGCACGGTGCTGTTCGCCACGGTCGCCGCCGTCGCGTTCGCCACCATCCTCGCCGTGGTCGCCGGGATCACCCTCGCCTCCTCCGCCTCGGTCGCCCATGACCTGTACGCCTCGCTGAGCCGCCGCGCGGAGCGCACGCCGCGCAGCGAGGTCGCGGTCGCGCGGATCGCGGCCGTCGGGATCGGGGCGGCCGCCATCGGGCTCGGCCTGCTCGCCCAGGACCTCAATGTGGCCTTCCTGGTCGGGCTGGCCTTCGCGGTCGCCGCCTCGGCAAACCTGCCGGTGCTGCTCTACTCGCTCTTCTGGCGGCGCTTCACCACGCGCGGCGCGGTGTGGTCCGTGTACGGAGGGCTGCTTCCGGCGGTCGTGCTGGTAGTGCTCTCGCCGGTGGTCTCCGGGGGCCCGGAGGCGATCTTCCCGGGAGTGGACTTCCATGTCTTCCCGCTGGAGAATCCGGGCCTCGTCTCCGTCCCGCTCGGGTTCCTCGCCGGCTGGCTCGGCACGGTCGTCTCACCGCGGGGCGCCGGGGCCATCGGCAACGAGGCCAAGTACGCCGAGACGGAGGTACGGGCCCTCACGGGGGCCGGCGCGGCCTGAGCGGGGCCCCCGGCGCCCGCGGCGCCCGTCCGTCCGCCGGGGCCGCCGCGCTCACCCCCCCGGCGGCCCGCCTCACACCCAGACGTAGCGGTGTTCCGGGCGGCCCGTCTCGCCGTACTTCAGACTGAGCCGGACCCGGCCCGTGCGCTCCAGGAGCTTGAGATAGCGCTGCGCGGTCTGCCGGCTGAGCGATGACCGCTCGGCGACCTCCTGCGCCGACAGCGGGCCCTCGGCACCCCGCAGCACCTCCCGCACCAGGTCGGCCGTGAGCGCGGAGTGACCCTTGGGCAGCTCCGCCGGGCCGGCCGCGGCGCCGCCCAGGGCCCCGAAGATCCGGTCGACCTGGTCCTGACCGGCCTCGCCGCCGCCCTCCAGGGCGCGGCGCAGCGCCGCGTAGCCCTGCAGCTTGGCCCGCAGCCCCGCGAAGGTGAAGGGCTTGACCAGGTACTGCAGCGCGCCGTGGCGCATCGCCGCCTGCACGGTCGCGATGTCGCGGGCGGCGGTGACCATGATGATGTCGGTGTGGTGGCCGCGCTCGCGCAGCCGCCGCACCAGCGCGAGGCCCGTCTCGTCCGGCAGATAGTGGTCGAGCAGCACCAGGTCGACCTCGGCGCGGTCCAGGAAGGCCAGCGCCTCGGCGGCCGTGTGGCTCCGCCCCACGACGCGGAAGCCGGGCACCTTCTCCACGTACGCCGCGTTCACCCGGGCCACGCGCACATCGTCGTCCACGACCAGCACGCCGATCGAGCCGCCCGCGGCGTTCACATCCGTCACCCCCGTCACCTCCGTCCCCTGCGCATCGCTGTCACCCACGTGTCTCTGTCACCCACGTGTCCCTGCCACTTATGTGTCCCCGTCACCTGTGCATCTCCGTCATCGCGGCTCTCCTGTCGCGCTCAGCCGGGCCCTGTCCGGCTGCACGGCCAGGGCCTCGGGCAGCACCACCGTGAACTCCGCGCCCCCGCCGTCCCGGTCGGCCACCCGCACCCTGCCGCCCTGCCGCTCGGCGAGGCGGCGCACTAGGGCCAGGCCGATGCCGCGCTTGCGGTGCGCGGGCGGCTCCTTGGTCGACCAGCCCTCGGCGAAGACGACGTCGCGGCGGTCGGCGGGGATGCCCGGCCCGCTGTCGGAGACCCGCAGCACCACCGTGGTGCCGTCGGCGGACAGCTCCACCTCGATCAGCGGATCGGCCGACCCGGCCGCCGCGTCCAGCGCGTTGTCGATGAGGTTGCCCACGATCGTCACCAGGCCCGGCGGGTCCACCAGCCGGTCGGGCAGCAGCGTCTCCTCGGCGATGCGCAGCGACACACCGCGCTCCGCGGCGACCGTGGCCTTGCCGACCAGCAGAGCGGCGAGCAGCGGGTCGTGGACGCGCTCGGTGACCTGCTCGGCGGTGGCCCGGTGCACGCCGACCGCCTCGGTGACGAACTCCACGGCCTCCTCGTACAGCTCGAGCTCCAGCAGCCCGAGGAGGGTGTGCAGGTGGTTGGCGTGCTCGTGGTCCTGGGCGCGCAGCGCGTCGATCAGCCCCCGGGTGCCGTCCAGCTCGCGGCCCAGCCGCTCCAGCTCGGTGCGGTCGCGCAGGGTGGCCACGGCCCCGCCGTCGTCCGTCGGCATCCGGTTGGCGACCAGCACCCGGCCGCCGCTGACGGTCAGCAGATCCGATCCGGTGACCCGGCCGGCGAGCACATCGGTCGTGCGGCCCGGCGGCAGCACCTCGTCCAGCGGCCGCCCGGTGGCCTCGGCGTGCAGGTCGAGGAGGCGCTGGGCCTCGTCGTTGATGAGCCGGACACGGCCGCGCGCGTCGAGGGCGACCACCCCCTCGCGGATGCCGTGCAGCATGGCCTCGCGCTCGGCGAGCAGCGCGGAGATGTCGGAGAACGCCAGGTCGTGGGTGCGGCGCCGGAGCCTGCGCGCCACCACGTACGCCGCCAGCGCGCCCACCGCGAGCGCGCCGCCCGCGTACGCCAGCAGCCCCGGCACCGCGCCCAGGAGCCGGTCGCGCACGCTCTGGTACGAGATGCCGACCGACACGGCGCCGACGATGCGGCCGTCCTTGTCGCGCAGCGGGACCTTGCCGCGGGCGGACCTGCCGAGCGTTCCGTTGTCGATCTCCATGACCTCCCGGCCGGCGAGGGCGTCGCTGGGGTCGGTGGAGACATGCCGGCCGATCTCCTCCGAGGAGGTGTGGGACCAGCGCACCCCCCGGGTGTCCATGATTACGACGTACTCGGCGCCGGTCGCCCGGCGGATCCGCTCCGCCTGGGCCTGGACCGGGCCGTAGGGGGTGGGGCGGGTGTGCTCGAGCGCCTCGCTCAGGTTCGGGGCGGAGGCCGTGGTCTGGGCGATGGCGAGGGCGCGGCGCATCGCCTGGTCGTCCAGCTGGGAGCCGAGCCGGGCGAGGAAGAGCCCGGTCGCCAGCACGATGACGCCCGTCGCGATGGTCAGCTGCATCAGCAGCACCTGGGAGAAGACACGTCGGGGCCAGCCGATGCGCCACCTCGGGGCCTCGGCGCGCGGCCCCCGGGGTATCGCGGCGCTCATGAAGGGAGGGTAACCAAGCGCGGATGCGCGGCACGGCGGCAGGCCCGGGCGGCAGGCTCCCGGCCGGGCGGTGCCGGGGCCCGGGGCGGCCCGGCCGGGAGGTCCGGGCCCGGGCGCCCCGGCTGCCGGGCTGTGGAGCGGCCGGGGCGCCCGGGTTGTCGGGTTGCTGGTCGGCCGGGCTGCCCGGGGTGTTGGGGTGCCGGGTTGTTGGGCTGCTGGTCGGCCGGGCTGTCCGGGCGGCTGGGCTGCTGGGCGCCCCGGCGGGTGGCTCAGCCGGGCGCCCCGGCGCCCCCGGCGGGGAAGGGGATCAGCCGGGCGCCCCGGCGGCGACGGTCGGGGCCACCCGCTCGGTGCGTACCGCCCGCACGCCGACGACCTCCATCCGGGCCGGGGAACCCAGCGCCGCCCCGCAGCTCTCCGGGCGCGGCGGCGCGGCGGCGACCTGCATGACGTCGACCCGCCAGCGCCGTCCGTCGGCATGCCCGACGGTCACGGTCCAGGCGGGGGCGGCGCCCTCGGCCCGCAGCACGGTCAGCGCGTCGGGGCCCGCCTCGCCGGTCAGCTCGCGGACCGCCAGCTCGGCGGCCTGGCCAGGGCGGTCCCATGTGGACCGGCCGCGGCAGTTTTCGGTGACGACCCGGCCGGCACGCAGCCCGTCCAGGACGTCCCGCACGGACCGCGCGGTGGCCCTTCCGTAGGTGTATCCGTACGGCAGCACCACGAGCGTCGGCGCGAAGCGGTGGCCGCCGAGATGGGTGACCTCCCAGGTGCCGCGCGCGCCGGAGGCGGTGAGCTCGCCGGCCAGCGGTCGGCCGAGGAGGGCGCAGCAGCGGTCGCGCTTGCCGTTGGTGCACACCAGGACCAGGGGATCGCCCGTGTACTCCTCCCACCCCCGCTGTCCCGCCCGGCCGGGGCTCGTGGTGACGGGGCGCAGGCCGCGCGGGTCGCCCGCGCCGAGCGCGGCGAAGTCGAGGGCGAGCAGCCGCTCGGGCTCGGTGAGGGTGGTGGTGCGGATCCAGGAGTCCCCCGGGCGGGTGTGCGCGACGAAGACGCGCTGCCGCGCGGGGGTGTGGCAGTCGGCGTGCCGTCCGGGGCGCCGGATCAGCGCGACCCGGACGCCGGTCCCCTTGGCGGCGCGCTCCAGCGCGCGGCCGACGGCCGGGGCCAGATGGCTGGCGGTCAGCGCCTCGGCGCCCCAGGGGCCGGGCTGCTCGAGCAGAAGCCAGGTGGTGGCGGTGGCCGCCGTCCCTGCGAGCGGCTCGGACAGGTCGCGGGAAGCGGTCGTGCACGAGATCACGAAGGTAAGCCTAACCTCTCCTGCGATCTCTGGCTTCCGGTGGCGCGCGTAGGGAGACGACAGGCCGCCGTGCGCCCCGTACGGGCGGGCCGCGAGGCCGGGGGTCGAGGATGCCCAGCGCCGACGGGGGCTCGCAGGGCCGTGGGGTGAACTCGCGGCGAGCGCGGCTCGGATCGGCGCGGCGGCCTCGCACGACACCTCGGGCGTCCGCCGCACCCGGCACGTACCTGCCCCGCCTGGACCAGCGGCCGTTTCGGGTCGGGGCGCGGGGCGGGCGCGCGGGTTTCCGGGACGGCGCCGACCGGGACGTTGGCTCTCCCCAAGGGCGAGTTCGCGGAGGGCGCGATGCTCAGCGCACGACGCCTCCGGGCGCCGCGCCCGGATTGGCGCCGGTGTCGCCTCCGACCAGCGGCCGGGTCGGGGGCGGGGTGGGTTCTTGCGTTCCTGGGGCGGCGCCGGGCGGGGCGTCACGTGTTCCCGGGAGTGATCCCGCGCTGGGCCGCGCTCGGCCGCGGCGACGACCCGCGTACGACGCCCCAGGCGTTTCCCGACCCCGGATCGGCGCCCGGCGAGTGCCCCGGCCCCTGCCGACCCGTGGCCGGGTCCGCCACCGGCCGCCGGGCGGGGCGGGCGCTCGGGTCTCCGGGGCGGTGCCGACCTGGGCGTCGCGTCGGCGCCTCTGGCGCGTACCCCGTGGCCCTCCGCGACCAACGGCCCGGCCGGGCGCGGGGCGGGCGCTCGGTTTCCGGGGCGGTGCCGACCGGGGCGGCTCGTGTTCCCGGGGGTGATCTCGCCGTGGGCGCGATGCCCGCCGCACCGCGCCCCGGGCGCCGCCGCGCCAGGACCCGTGCCTGGCGCGTACCCCCCCGCCCCGCCCGACCAGCGGCCGGGACCGGGGCGGGGGAGCGGCGCCCGGGTTCCGGGGTGTGCCGTAACGCGGTCACGGCGCGTCGCCTTCCTGCACCGTCACTTCGAGCCGGGGAGCCGAGCCGACGCCCCCCGACAGGCCGGAGCGCCGGGCCGCCGTACGGCGGCGACCCGGCCGCTGGGCGCCGCTCCGCCGCCGTGGCGGGGCGCGGCGGGGCCGGTTACACCGGGCCGGCCACCACCGCGATCTTCTTGGTGAGCGCGACCCCCGAGCCGTCGCGGCGCGGGTCGGGTTCGGGGAGGGGGGCCGGGGTGCCGGTTGCCGTGGCCGCGAGGGCCGGGGTGGCGCCTGCCCAGGCCAGGACCAGGCAGTCCTCGCCCTTCAGGAACCGCTGGCAGCGCACTCCGCCGGTCGCCCGGCCCTTGCGCGGGTACTGGTCGAACGGCGTGAGCTTGGCCGACTGCTGCACCGAGTCGTCGAGCGTGCCGCGCGCGCCCGCGATCGTGAACACCGCCGCCTCCACCGCCGGGTCCACGGCGGTGAACGAGATCACCTTGGCGCCCGAGCCCAGCTTGATGCCCGCCATGCCGCCCGCGGGGCGGCCCTGCGGCCGGACCTGGCTCGCCGGGTAGCGCAGCAGCTGCGCGTCGTCGGTGATGAAGACCAGGTCCTCCTCGCCCGTGCGCAGCTCCACCGCGCCGACGATCCGGTCGCCCTCCTTGAGGCCGATCACCTCCAACTCGTCCTTGTTGGCGGGATAGTCGGGCACCACGCGCTTGACGACGCCCTGCTCCGTGCCGATCGCGAGCCCCGGCGAGGACTCGTCGAGGGTGGTGAGGCACATCAGCTCCTCACCCTCCTGAAGGGACAGGAACTCCGCGATCGGGGCGCCGCCCGCCAGGTTCGGGGCGCCGGCCGTCTCGGGGAGTATCGGCAGGTCGACCACGGCCAGCCGCAGCAGCCGCCCGGTGGAGGTCACCGCGCCCACGTCCCCGCGGGCCGTGGCCGGGACGGCCGAGACGATGACGTCGTGCTTGGCGCGCTTGGCCCGGCCCTCGCCCGGGAACGGCTCTCCGTTGGCCGTGCGGGCCAGCAGGCCGGTGGAGGACAGCAGCACCCGGCAGGGGTCGTCGGCGACCTCCAGCGGGACCGCGGTCACCGGGGCGTCCGCCGACTCCTGGAGCACCGTGCGCCGCGGGGTGCCGAACTTCTTGGCCACCTGGGCCAGTTCCGCCGACACCAGCTTGCGCAGCTCGGCGTCCGACTCCAGGATCCGGGTCAGCTCCTCGATCTCCGCCTTGAGGCGGTCGCGCTCCGACTCCAGCTCGATCCGGTCGAACTTGGTCAGCCGGCGCAGCGGGGTGTCCAGGATGTACTGCGTCTGGACCTCGGAGAGTCCGAAGCGGGCGATCAGGGACTCCTTCGCCCGCGCCGCGTTCTCACTGGAGCGGATGATGCGGATGACCTCGTCGATGTCGAGCAGGGCGACGAGAAGGCCCTCGACCAGGTGCAGCCGGTCCCGCCGCTTGCCGCGCCGGAACTCGCTGCGCCGCCGCACCACGTCGAAGCGGTGGTCGAGATAGACCTCCAGCAGCTCCTTGAGGCCCAGCGTCAGCGGCTGGCCGTCCACCAGCGCGACATTGTTGATGCCGAAGGACTCCTCCATCGGCGTCAGCTTGTAGAGCTGCTCGAGCACGGCCTCCGGGTTGAAGCCGTTCTTGACCTCGATCACCAGGCGCAGGCCGTGCTCGCGGTCGGTGAGGTCCTTGACGTCCGCGATGCCCTGCAGCTTCTTCGCGCCGACCAGGTCCTTGATCTTCGAGATGACCTTCTCGGGGCCGACCGTGAAGGGCAGTTCGGTGACGACCAGACCCTTGCGGCGGGCCGTCACGTCCTCCACCGAGACCGTTGCGCGGATCTTGAAGGTGCCGCGCCCCCTCTCGTACGCGTCCCGGACGCCGCCCAGGCCCACGATCCGGCCGCCGGTCGGCAGGTCGGGTCCCGGCACGAACCGCATCAGGGTGTCCAGGTCCGCGCCCGGGTGCTTGATCAGATGGCGGGCGGCGGCGATCACCTCGCCCAGGTTGTGCGGGGGCATGTTCGTCGCCATGCCGACCGCGATCCCGGACGAGCCGTTGACCAGCAGGTTCGGATAGGCGGCGGGCAGGGCCACCGGCTCCTGCTCGCTGCCGTCGTAGTTCGGGCCGAAGTCGACGGTGTCCTCGTCGATCGACTCGGTCATCAGCGAGGTCGCCGAGGCCATCCGGCACTCGGTGTACCGCATCGCCGCGGGCGGGTCGTCATTGCCCAGGGAGCCGAAGTTCCCGTGGCCGTCGACCAGCGGCACCCGCATCGAGAAGGGCTGCGCCATGCGCACCAGCGCGTCGTAGATCGACGCGTCGCCATGGGGGTGCAGCTTGCCCATGACCTCGCCGACGACGCGGGCGCACTTGACGAAGCCGCGCTCGGGCCGCAGGCCCATCTCGTTCATCTGGTAGAGGATCCGCCGGTGCACCGGCTTGAGTCCGTCACGGGCGTCGGGCAGCGCGCGCGAGTAGATGACCGAGTACGCGTACTCGAGGAAGGAGCCCTGCATCTCGTCGACGACGTCGATGTCGAGGATGCGCTCCTCGAAATCGTCCGGCGGAGGGGTCTTTGTGCTGCGGCGGGCCATCGCGCTTGCGGCTCCTTCAACTGCCGAGGCGGGATCTGACGCCGACCATTGTGGACCGGGCCACCGACAAGTGTGGAACGGGCCACTGACAACGCCCCTCCGAGAGATTCCCCCGGCGGGAACTTCGCCAGATGTCCGTGCGCTTGCATACAGTGACAGGACCGCACTTCAAGCGGCTCGCACGCGCTCCATCACGCGATCGAAGGGACGTACATGCCCATGGGTCACACGGCCACGGAACAAGCCGGCTCCGGCGGCCTGACAGCGACCGAGCACCGGCTGGCCAACGGCCTGCGGGTGGTGCTCTCCGAGGACCACCTGACCCCGGTCGCGGCGGTCTGCCTCTGGTACGACGTCGGCTCGCGCCACGAAGTCAAGGGACGCACCGGTCTGGCTCACCTTTTCGAGCACTTGATGTTCCAGGGCTCGTCGCAGGTGAAGGGCAACGGCCACTTCGAACTGGTGCAGGGCGCCGGCGGCTCGCTCAACGGGACCACCAGCTTCGAGCGGACCAACTACTTCGAGACGATGCCCGCCCACCAGGTGGAGCTGGCGCTGTGGCTCGAGGCGGACCGCATGGGGTCGCTGCTGACCGCGCTGGACGAGGAGAGCCTGGAGAACCAGCGGGACGTCGTCAAGAACGAGCGCCGCCAGCGCTACGACAACGTGCCGTACGGCACCGCCTTCGAGCGCCTGGTCGCCATGGCCTACCCAGAGGGCCACCCGTACCACCACACCCCGATCGGCTCCATGGCCGACCTGGACGCGGCCTCCCTGGAGGACGCGCGCGAGTTCTTCCGCACCTACTACGCGCCGAACAACGCGGTGCTGGCGGTCGTGGGCGACATCGACCCCGAGCAGACCCTGGCCTGGATCGAGAAGTACTTCGGCACCATCCCCTCCCACGACGGCAAGCGCCCGCCGCGCGACGGCACCCTGCCGGACGTGATCGGCGGGCAGCTGCGCGAGGTCGTGGAGGAGGAGGTCCCGGCCCGCGCCCTGATGGCCGCCTACCGGCTGCCGCACGACGGCACCCGCGAGGCCGACGCCGCCGACCTGGCGCTGACCGTCCTGGGCGGCGGCGAGTCCTCCCGGCTGCACAACCGCCTGGTGCGCCGCGACCGTACGGCGGTGGCCGCGGGCTTCGGTCTGCTGCGGCTGGCGGGCGCCCCCTCGCTCGGCTGGCTGGACGTGAAGACCTCCGCCGGCGTCGAGGTGCCCGACATCGAGGCCGCCGTCGACGAGGAGCTGGCCCGGTTCGCCGAGGAGGGGCCGACGCCCGAGGAGATGGAGCGCGCCCAGGCCCAGCTGGAGCGCGAGTGGCTGGACCGGCTGGCCACGGTCGGCGGCCGCGCCGACGAGCTGTGCCGTTACGCGGTGCTGTTCGGCGACCCGCAGCTGGCGCTGACCGCCGTGGAGCGGGTCCTCCAGGTGACGGCCGAGGAGGTGCGGGCCGTGGCCCAGGCCAGGCTGCGCCCCGACAACCGCGCGGTGCTGGTCTACGAACCGGTCCAGGGCGCCCAGCAGGCCGACGACACCGCCGAGGACAACGACGCAGAAGGGGAGTCGGCCCAGTGAGCGACGCCGTCACCACCACCATGACCTTCCACCCGCAGCCGCGGCCGGGCGCCGCCAAGCCGTGGGCGTTCCCGGCCCCCGAGCGCGCCGAGCTGTCCAACGGGCTGACCGTGCTGCGCTGCCACCGCCCCGGCCAGCAGGTCGTCGCCGTGGAGATCAACCTGGCCGCCCCGCTGGAGGCCGAGCCGGCCGGGCTCGACGGCATCGCCACGATCATGGCCCGCGCCCTGTCCGAGGGCACCGACAAGCACACCGCCGAGGAGTTCGCGGCCGAGCTGGAGCGCTGCGGTGCCACCTTGGACGCCCACGCGGACCACCCCGGCGTCCGGGTGTCGCTGGAGGTCCCCGTCTCCCGGCTGCCCAAGGCGCTCGGCCTGCTGGCCGACGCGCTGCGCGCGCCCGCCTTCCCCGAGGGCGAGGTCGAGCGGCTGGTGCGCAACCGCCTGGACGAGATCCCGCACGAGCTGGCCAACCCCGCCCGGCGCGCCTCGATGGCGCTGTCGAAGGAGCTCTTCCCGGCCGAGGCCCGGATGTCCCGGCCGCGCCAGGGCACCCAGGAGACCGTCGAGGGCATCGACGCCGCGGCCGTGCGGGCCTTCTACGAGGCGCATGTCCGCCCCTCCACCACGACCGCCGTGGTGGTCGGCGACCTGACCGGCGTCGACCTCGACAAGGCGCTGGCCGAGACCCTCGGCACCTGGACCGGGGGCGCCGCCGAGCCGCGCCCGATGGCGCCGATCACCGCCGACGACACCGGCCGGGTGGTCATCGTGGACCGGCCGGGCGCGGTGCAGACGCAGCTGCTCATCGGGCGGATCGGCGCCGACCGGCACGACCGGGTCTGGCCCGCCCAGGTGCTGGGCACCTACTGCCTGGGCGGCACCCTCACCTCCCGGCTCGACCGGGTGCTGCGCGAGGAGAAGGGCTACACCTACGGCGTGCGGGCCTTCGGCCAGGTGCTGCGCTCGACGGCCCCGGACGCCTCCGGAGGAGCCACGGGCGCGGCGATGCTGGCCATCAGCGGCTCGGTGGCCACCGAGGTCACCGGCCCGGCCCTGGAGGACCTGTGGAAGGTGCTGGGCACGCTGAAGGAGGAGGGCCTCACTGACGCCGAGCGCGACGTCGCCGTGCAGAACCTCGTCGGGGTGGCCCCGCTGAAGTACGAGACGGCGGCCGCCGTCGCGGGCACCCTCGCCGACCAGGTCGAGCAGCACCTGCCGGATGACTTCCAGGCGCAGCTGTACACCCGTCTCGCGGAGACCGGCACGGTGGAGGCGACCGCCGCGGTGGTGAGCGCCTTCCCGCCCGACCGGCTGGTCACGGTGCTCGTCGGCGACGCCTCGAAGATCGAGGAGCCGGTCAAGACGCTGGGCATCGGCGAGGTGCGCGTCATCCAGGGCTGATCCGTCGGGAGGGCCGCGCGAGCGGGCCGAACAGACCGTGAGAAAAGGGACCCTGGCGCCGTTTCAGGCGCCGGGGTCCTCCTGTTTGCCCGCTTTATAGCAGAGGTCGCCCGTCTGGTCGGGCGTGTCTGTGGGGAAACCAACAAAAGAGTGGAACCGTTTGGCGATCGAAAGTGGTGCCGTTTAGCGTCAGTGCGGTTGTCCGCCCGAGCCACGCCGCACCCGCGGCACGGGCAACCATCGCCGAGTCCCCGTACGGCGCGAGCCAGGGGAGCCGGGGAACCAGCCTCGCCCGGCGCCGTCCGCGGCGTCCGAGGGGCGATTCCCAGGGGTGAATCGGGTGACCTCCCCGCGAGGGACGAGGGGCCCGTAGGAGACCTTCCTGCTCCGAACCCGACAGCTAACCCGGTAGGCGAGAAGGAAGGAAAGGAGTGCGCCACACGATGGCGTTCACCCGTGCCACCGGGAAGCACCGCCGACCCAGTCGCGCCCCCCGCGCCGTCCGCTCCGGCGCGAACCTCGCGGGCATAGCCACCCTTGCCGCCACCGGCGTGGTGGCCGGTCTCGCCGCCCCGGCCCTCGCCGCGACGGACGACGGCCTCACCGCCGAGGACACCGGGCTGCGCCAGGCCGTCGCCATCGGCGGTGAACTCGCCGACCAGGTCGCGGCCCAGGCACAGACCCAGCAGAGCGCCGCCGACGAGGCCGCCGCCAAGGCGGCCGCGCAGGCCCAGGCTCGCAAGGAGGCCGCGAGGCAGGCGGCCGAGGCCAAGCGGAAGGCCGAGGCGGCCGCGAAGAAGGCCAAGCAGGAGCGCGAGGCCAAGGAGCGGGCCGCGCGCGAGGCCGAGCGCAAGCGGCTGAACACGTTCGTGCTGCCGGTCACCGGCTCGTACGTCTCCACCAGCTACCAGTCCTCCAGCGGCCTGTGGTCCTCCGGCAGCCACACCGGGGTGGACTTCCACGCCGCGACCGGGACCCCGGTGCACTCCGTGGGCTCCGGCACCGTCGTCGAGGCCGGCTGGGGCGGCGCGTACGGCAACAACGTCGTGATCAAGATGAACGACGGCACCTACACCCAGTACGGCCACCTGTCGTCCATCGGCGTCTCCGTGGGCCAGACCGTCACCCCCGGCCAGCAGATCGGGCTGTCCGGCGACACGGGCAATGTGACCGGGCCGCATCTGCACTTCGAGGCCCGCACCAGCCCCGACTACGGCTCGGACATCGACCCCGTCGCCTACCTGCGCTCGCACGGCGTCAACATCTGACAGGCGCGCCATCCGCCAGGCGCAGGCCCACCGACGCCACGAAGGCCCCCGGTCCAGCGGACCGGGGGCCTTCGGCATACCCGCCCGCCCTGGCCAAAAAATTTCCATGAAATCCTCCCGCCGGTCGGAAAACGAAGCCGCTTCGAATAGAGTCGCTGAATACGCGTCAATCGGCTGCGTTTCGCGGAGATTAAGGCGGAGGTTCGACGATGCGGGACCGGAAGTGAACGGCGATACGACCGCGATCCAGGGAGGTCGCCGAATTTCGGCGCACGCGGTGTGTACGGCGATCCGCGACGACATCGTCTCCGGCACCTTCGCGCCGGGCAGCCGGCTGATCGAGGACCTCCTCGCCCGGCGCTACGGCGTCTCCCGGGTGCCCGTGCGCGAGGCGCTGCGCACGCTGGAGTCGGAGGGCTTCGTGACCACCCGCAGGCACGCGGGCGCGTGTGTCGCGCAGCCGTCCGAGCGGGAGGCCGCCGACCTGCTGGACATCCGCGCGCTGCTGGAGCCGCTGGGCGCCGCGCGGGCGGCCCAGCGCCGCACCGAGGCGCATCTGAAGGTGCTGCGCGGCCTGGTCCGGCTCGGCCAGGAGCGGGCCCGGCACGGCCAGTTGGGCGAGCTGCGGGCGCTGAGCGACTGGTTCCACGAGACGCTGGCCCAGGCCTCCGGCACCCCGAGCCTGGCCGGGCTGCTGGTACAGCTGCGGCGCAAGATCGCCTGGGTGTACACGGTGGAACCGGCCCGCCGGGCCGCGCCGCCCGCCCCGGGGGGCGCCCCGCGCCCCGACTTCTCGTCCCGGGCCGTCGAGTCCTGGGGCGAGCACGGCGCGCTGGTGGACGCCGTGGCGCGCGGCGACGCCGACCGCGCGCGGGCGCTCGCCGCGGCGCACGCCGAGCGCTCGATGTCGGAATACCGGCTGCGCCGCCCCGCCCCCGGTGTGAGGACTTCGAAACCTCCCGTCAACACGACGGGCCTCCGGAATTAACAGCGGCCCCCTATAAAAATGATGGGGATTACCGCCCCGCATTGTCGGCCTGTATCGCCGGCCTGTATCGCTGCCCCGCATTGCCGTCCCGTGTCACCGTCCCGCATTGGTGCCCTGAATTTCTGCCCCGCTCCGGCGGGCGGCGGAAAGCATGAAAAACGCGGCCGCGGCCACCCGGGACGGGTCACCGCGGCCGCGCCGCGCGGAGATGGCGAGGAAACGCGCCTTCGCTCAGACGGTCTCCGGAAGCTCCTCCAGCCCCTCCGCGACCAGCTTGGCCAGGCGGTCGAGCGCGACCTCGGCGTCCTCGGCCTCGGAGGCGAGGACGACCTCCTCGCCGCCCTGGGCGCCCAGGCCGAGCACCGCGAGCATGGAGGCGGCGTTCACCGGGGCGCCGCCGGCCTTGGCGATCGTGATGGGGACGCCGGCGGCGGTGGCCGCCCGGACGAAGATCGACGCGGGGCGGGCGTGCAGCCCCTCGGCCCAGCCGATGTTGACGCGGCGCTCAGCCATGGTGTTGCCCTTCAGGTGCGGGGTTGCTGTTGTCTAGACCAATATCACACGAGTGTCGTTGTCTTATTATGCCCGAACGGTGCCCGAGTGAGTCCGGGCGTGCCCGTACGGGCCCGATACGGACCTTCCCCCGACACCTCCTCCCCACGCAAGGGCGTCCACCATTCGGACCCCCGTCCGACGGCCGTAGGCTGGCCCTCATGCGGCTCCCGTCCGACACCCACGCCTACCCGGCCCACTGGGAGGCCGACGTGGTCCTCCGCGACGGCGGCACCGCCCAGATCCGCCCCATCACCCCCGCCGACGCGGGGCGCCTGGTCAGCTTCTACGAGCGGGTCTCCGACGAGTCCAAGTACTACCGCTTCTTCGCGCCCTACCCCCGGCTCTCCGACCGCGACGTCCACCGCTTCACGCACCACGACTACGTCGACCGGGTGGGCCTGGCCGCGACGATCGGGGACGAGTTCATCGCCACCGTCCGCTACGACCGGATCGACGGCGGGGGACTGCCCGCCACGGGCCCGGCCGACGAGGCCGAGGTCGCCTTCCTCGTCCAGGATGCTCACCAGGGGCGCGGCGTGGCCTCCGCCCTGCTCGAACACATCGCCGCCGTGGCCCGCGAGCGCGGGATCCGCCGCTTCGCCGCCGAGGTGCTGCCCGCCAACACCAAGATGATCAAGGTGTTCACGGACGCGGGCTACACCCAGAAGCGCAGCTTCGAGGACGGCGTGGTCCGCCTGGAGTTCGACCTCGAACCCACCGACCGCTCGCTGGCCGTCATGCGCGCCCGCGAGCAGCGCGCCGAGGCCCGCTCCGTACACAGGCTGCTCGCCCCGGGCTCGGTCGCCGTCATCGGCGCCGGCCGCGCCCCCGGCGGCGTCGGCCGCGCGGTGCTGCGCAACCTCCTCGACGACGGCTTCGCCGGGCCCCTGTACGCCGTCAACCGGGCCTTCCCGCAGGGCCAGGAGCGGCTGGACCCCGAGGGCGTCCCCGCCCACCGCTCGATCCGCGAGATCGACGGCCCGGTCGACCTCGCCGTCGTCGCCGTCCCTGCCGACCAGGTGCCCTCCGTGGTCGCGGACTGCGGCGAGCACGGCGTCCAGGGCCTCGTCGTGGTCTCCGCCGGCTACGCCGAGAGCGGGCCCGAGGGCCGCGACCGGCAGCGCGAGCTGGTCCGCCAGGCGCGCACCCACGGCATGCGGGTCATCGGCCCCAACGCCTTCGGCATCATCAACACCGCCGACGGCGTGCGGCTGAACGCCTCCCTCTCACCACGGCTGCCCGCCCCCGGCCGGCTCGGCCTGTTCACCCAGTCCGGGGCGATAGGCATCGCGCTGCTGTCCGGTCTCGACCGGCGCGGGGCGGGCATCGCGGGCGTCTCCACCTTCATCTCCGCCGGCAACCGCGCCGACCTCTCCGGCAACGACCTCCTCCAGTACTGGTACGACGACCCGCGGACGGACGTCGCCCTGATGTACCTCGAGTCCATCGGCAACCCCCGCAAGTTCACCCGGCTCGCCAAGCGCACCGCCCAGGTCAAGCCGGTCGTGGTCGTCAAGGGCGCCCGGCACAGCGGCAGCGCCCCCACCGGCCACGCCGTCCCCGCGACCGGCATTCCGGACGCCACCGTCTCCGCCCTGCTGCGGCAGGCCGGCGTCATCCGCGTCGGCACGATCACCGAACTGGTCGACGTCGGGCTGCTGCTGTCCTCCCAGCCGCTCCCCGAGGGCCCGCGCGTCGCCATCCTGGGCAACTCCGACTCCCTGGGGCTGCTCACCTACGACGCCTGTCTCACCGACGGGCTGCGCCCGCTGCCGCCACGCGACCTGACCACCGCCGCCACCCCCGACGACTTCCGGCACGCCCTCGCCCAGGTGCTCACCGACGACGCGTGCGACGCCGTGGTCGTCACCGCCATCCCCTGGGTCGGCGACGCCGCGGCGGCCGAGCTGGCCGGGGCCGTGCGCGGGGCGGCCGCCGAGGCCGCGGCGCGCGGGGCGGCCAAGCCGGTGGCGGTGGTCCACCTGGAGATCCCGGGGCTGGCCGAGGCCCTGGCCGCCCCCGCCCCCGCCGCCCCCGATCCCGGCGCCGGTCCCGGCGGGGACGGCTGTGATGGTGGCGACGCGCCCTTCCCGGCCCCGCGGATCCCCGCCTACCCGGCCGCCGAGCGGGCCGTACGCGCCCTGGCCGAGGCCGTCGGGTACGCCCGGTGGCGCCGGCAGGCCGAGGAGCCCGGGCGGGTCCCCGAGTACGAGGACATCGACGAGGCGGGCGCCGCGGCCGACATCGACGTGCTGCTCGCCCCCGCCGATGACCTCCCGCCCGAGCCCCCGTCCGGCCTCTCGTCCGACGTCCCCCCGGCCCCGCACCCCGTCACCCTCTCCGCCCCCGACGCGCAGCGCCTCCTCGCCCGCTACGGCGTCAGCGTGCTGCCCGCGCTCCCCGCCCCCGACCCGGACGCCGCCGTACGGGCCGCGACCAGGCTCGGCTTCCCCGTCGCCCTCAAGACCACCGCCCCTCACCTGCGCCACCGCGCCGACCTCGGCGGTGTACGGCTCGACCTCGGCGGCGAGGCGGAACTGCGCCGCGCCTACGCCGAATTGACCGGCTACTTGGGCGCCCCCGAAGAGCTGCGGCTCGTCGTGCAGCGGATGGCCCCGCGCGGCGTCGACACCGTCGTACGGGCCGCCATCGACCCCGCCGCCGGGGCGGTGCTCTCCTTCGGGCTCGCCGGAGCCCCCTCCGAGCTGCTCGGCGACACCGCCCACCGGCTCGTCCCGGCCACCGACCGGGACGCCGCCGAGCTGGTCCGATCCATCAGGACCGCGCCGCTGCTGTTCGGCTGGCGCGGCTCCCGGCCCGTCGACACCGCGGCGCTCGAAGAACTCCTGCTCCGCGTGTCCCGCATGGTGGACGACCATCCCGAGGTGGTCGCCGTCGACCTCGAACCGGTCGTGGTCGCCCCGCGCGGCCTGTCCGTGCTCGGCGCGGCCGTCCGGCTGGCCCCGCCGCCCCCGCGCACCGACCTCGGCCCCCGCCACCTGCCCAGCTACTGACCCCCCGCCGTCGTGGGCGCCGGTGTCGGTGCGGGCCCGTAGGATGGGGACATGGCGAAGACCGGTACGACGACCCAGGGGCTGCGCGCGGCGATCGAGCGCAGCGGCTATTACCCGGCACTCGTGGCCGAAGCGGTGGAGGCCGCGGTGGGCGGCGAGCCGGTCGTCTCGTATCTGGTCCACCAGGAGACCACCTTCGACTCCAACGAGGTCCGCCGCCATGTCACGGTCCTCGTCCTGACCGGCACCCGTTTCATCGTCAGCCACACCGACGAGCAGGCCGCCGACGGCACCTCCCCGTCGCCGTACGCCACGACCTCCACCGAGTCCGTGAAGCTCCAGCGGATCTCCTCGGTGGTGCTCAGCCGGGTCGTGGCCAACCCCGAGTCGTACACCCCCGGCACGCTGCCCCGCGAGGTGGTCCTCACCATCGGCTGGGGCGCCGTCAACCGCCTGGATCTCGAGCCCGCCGCCTGCGGTGACCCCAACTGCGAGGCCGACCACGGCTACACCGGCTCCTCCACCGCCGACGACCTGAGCCTGAGGGTCAGCGAGGCGGGCGACGGCCCCGACAGCGTCCGGCAGACCCTCGCCTTCGCCCAGTCGCTCTCGGAAGCCACCGCGGACACGCCGGACGCCGGCCGCTGATGTCCGACTCCACCGCCGGCTCCGCCACCGCCTCCCGATGGCATGAGCCCGAGCCCGTGCCGCTCGACCCCCGCTCCGCCCCCGTGCCCCGCTACGGCACGGGCTCGCTCGCCGATCTGCTGCCCGCCGTCGCCGCGGGCCAGGGCGTCCCCGGCCTGACCTCGGGCCTGGCCCTCGCGCCCGCCGACCGCGTGTGCGTGTTCCTGATCGACGGCCTCGGCTGGGAGCTGCTGCGCGCCCACCCCGCCGAGGCGCCCTTTCTGACCTCGCTGCTGGCCGGCTCCCTGGGCGGCACCGGCGCGCCCCTCACCGCGGGCTTCCCCTCCACCACCGCGACCTCGCTGGCCTCCGTCGGCACGGGCCTGCCGCCCGGCGCCCATGGCCTGCCGGGCTACACGGTGGCCGACCCCGCCACCGGGCAGCTGATGAACCAGCTGCGCTGGCAGCCGTGGACGGACCCGCACGCCTGGCAGCCGTACCCCACCGTCTTCCAACTGGCCGACGCGGCGGGCGTGCACACCTGCCAGGTCTCCGCGCCCACCTTCGCCGAGACCCCGCTCACGAAGGTCGCGCTCAGCGGCGGCACCTTCCACGGCCGGCTGACCGGCGAGGAGCGCATGGACCTCGCGGCCGAGCAGCTGGCCGCCGGCGACCGCTCGCTGGTCTACACGTACTACAGCGAAGTCGACGGCAAGGGCCACCGCTTCGGCGTCGACTCCGACGAGTGGCGTGCCCAGCTGCGCTATGTGGACGGGCTCGCCCAGCGCCTCGCCGAGCAACTGCCGCCCCGCGCCGCCCTGTACATCACCGCCGACCACGGCATGATCGACCTCCCCTTCGACCCGGAGTCCCGGATCGACTTCGACGAGGACTGGGAGCTGCGGGCCGGCGTCGCCCTGTTGGGCGGCGAGGGCCGCGCCCGCCATGTGTACGCGGTCCCCGGCGCCGCGAGCGATGTGCTCGCGGTGTGGCGCGATGTGCTCGGCGAGCGGATGTGGGTGGCGAGCCGGGACGAGGCCATCGAGGCCGGCTGGTTCGGGCGGCCCGGGGACGGCGGCGGCGTCGATGAGCGGGTGTACCGGCGGATCGGCGATGTGGTGGCCGCCGCCAGCGCGGACGTCGCGATCGTCGCGTCGCGGACCGAGCCGAAGGAGTCGGCGATGGTGGGGCTGCACGGCTCGATGACCCCCGTCGAGCAGCTCGTCCCGCTCCTCGAAGTACGCTCCTGAACCGTCCCGCCCCCGCCTGTCCTCCCGGCCCGGCCCGTTCCTCCTGTCAGCCCGTCCCTCCCGTCCGCCCTGTCCGAAAGGTCTCGCCGCCCCATGCCCGAGCTGGTGTTCTTCTCCGGAACCATGGACTGCGGAAAGAGCACCCTCGCTCTGCAGATCGAGCACAACCGCTCGGCGCGCGGCCTGCAGGGCATGATCTACACCCGGGACGACCGGGCGGGCCGGGGCAAGCTCTCCTCGCGGCTCGGGCTGGTCACCGAGGCCGTGGAGGCCGGCGACGACCTCGACTTCTACGCCCATGTGGTCGGGATCCTCACGGCCGGGGGCCGCGCCGACTATGTGATCGTGGACGAGGCGCAGTTCCTCGCCCCGTCCCAGATCGACCAGCTCGCCAGCGTCGTGGACGACCTGGGGCTCGACGTCTTCGCCTTCGGCATCACCACCGACTTCCGCAGCAAGCTCTTCCCCGGCTCGCAGCGCCTGGTCGAGCTCGCGGACCGGATCGAGGTGCTCCAGGTCGAGGCGTTGTGCTGGTGCGGGGCCCGCGCCACGCACAACGCCCGGACCGTCGGCGGCCGGATGGTGGTCGAGGGCGCGCAGGTCGTCATCGGCGATGTCAACCGGCCCGGGGCCGAGGTGGGTTACGAGGTGCTGTGCCGACGCCACCACCGGCGCCGCATGACGGCCGCCGCCGCTCGCGCCGCCGCGCTCTCGCCGGACGTCCTCCCCGTCGACCCGGCGACCTCGCCCCCCGCCCCAAACGCGCCCGCGCCCCGCGACTCCTCGGACACGCCCCAGGCCGCTCCCTAGCCGGCCTTCACCCCGTCCGTGCCCACCAGGGTGAAGGCCGCGCCCTCGGGGTCCGTGACGGTGGCCGTACGCCCCGTCGCGCCGTCGCGCGGCGGGAGGACCACGTAGCCGCCCAACTCGGCGACCTGGCGGGCCGCCTTGTCCACGTCCGTCACCGCGAAGCAGGTCCGCCAGTGCGGGCCCCGGTCGCGCGGCAGCGCGCCGCCCACGCCGTGGATCGCGGCCACCGGCCGCCCCGCCACCCGCAGGGTCGTCACATCGGATCCGTGGTCGTCGGCGGCCGGTCCGGGGCCTTCCCCGGACCAGGGCTCACTGTCGCAGCCGAAGACCGTGTCGTAGAACTTGCTGACGGAGGAGTCACGGGTGATCAACTCGTGCCACACGGGGGAGCCCGGCGCCCCGATCTCCTCGGCGCCCAGGTGCTCCCGCGCCTGCCACACGCCGAAGGTGGCGCCCTCCGGGTCGGCGGCGAGGGCCATCCGGCCCGCCTCGCCCGCGTCCAGCGGGCCCACGGCCACGGTGCCGCCGCAGGCGCGGATCAGCTCGGCCGTCTCGTCGGCGTCGTCGGAGGCCAGATACATCGTCCAGGCGACCGGCAGGTGGCGCTCCGGCGGCATCTCGCCCAGTCCGGCGACCGGCAGGTCGCCGATCCGCGCGCGTACGTACGGTCCCAGGTGCTGCGGCCCCGGGCTGAACTCCCAGCCGAACAAGGCGTGGTAGAAGTCCTGCGTCGCGGCCAGGCTGTGCACCATCAGGCTCGTCCAACAGGGCGTGCCCGGTGGGCGCCGAGTCGCTGCCTCGGTCATCGTCACTCTCTCCTCGGACCAATGTGGTGTCCGTGCGGCTCCGGCCGGCGCGCGGGTGCGCGGGGGCGGTGGTGGGGGGCGCCGGACAGATATTCGCACCACCTGTCGCAACGCGCGCCCGGGCCGCGCCGCAATTCGCGGCTCCCAGCAGGACCATGCCCGCTTTTCAGCCCCGCATCCGTATCCGGGCCATGGCCAAGAGATGTCTGTCAGCTGTACGACGGGTGATCGGGTGGGTCAATCGTCGGAGACGCGTCTACGCAAGGATGGTGCCCATGAATGCCATCGTCACCGCATCCGATCTCATGGACGAACTGGCGGGGGAGCGGCCCCCGCTCCTCCTGGACGTCCGCTACCAGCTCGGCGGCCCGCCCGGCCGCCCCGCCTATGAGGCCGGGCACCTCCCCGGCGCGGTCTATGTCGACCTGGAGAGCGAGCTCGCCGCCCCCCCGGGCCCCGCGGGGCGCCATCCGCTGCCCGAGCTGTCCGTCTTCGCCGCCGCGATGCGCCGGGCCGGGGTCCGCGGGGACCGGCGCGTGGTGGCGTACGACGGCGGGCAGGGGTGGGCCGCGGCGCGCGCGTGGTGGCTGCTGCGCTGGGCCGGCCATCCGTCCGTGCGCGTCCTCGACGGCGGCCTGGCCGCCTGGACCGAGGCCGGCGGTCCGCTGACCACCGAGGCCACCGCGCTCCCCGAGGGCGACTTCGAGCCGCGCCCCGGGGCCCTGCCGCTGCTGGACGCGGACGGCGCGGCGGCGCTCGCCCGGCGCGGGCTGCTGCTGGACGCGCGGGCGGCCGAGCGGTACCGGGGCGAGGTGGAGCCGATCGACCCGGTGGCCGGCCACATCCCGGGGGCGGTCTCGGCGCCGACCACCGAGAACGTCGCCCCGGGCGGCCTGCTGCTGCCCGCCGAACAGCTGGCCGAACGCTTCGCGGGCCTCGGCGCCACGGCGGACGCCGAGGTCGGCGTCTACTGCGGTTCCGGCGTCTCGGCGGCCCACCAGGTGCTGGCGCTGGCGGTCGCGGGCATCCCGGCCGCCCTGTACGTCGGCTCCTGGAGCGAGTGGACCGCCGACCCCGCCCGCCCCGTGGCCACCGGCCCCGACCGCGGCTGACCTCGCCTGCCGACAGGGCTGGGCCCGGCCGTCGCAACCGACGGCCGGGCCCAGCCCCGAGAAAGGCCTGCGGGCGCTACTCCTGTTTCTTGCGGCGGGTGCCGAAGACGATCTCGTCCCAGCTGGGCACGGCCGCCCGGCGGCCCGGGCGTACCCCGTCGGCCTCCGCCTGACGGTCCGTCGTGCCGGTCAGCCGCTCGCGGTGGCCGGCGACCGAACGGGGCATCAGGACGTCCGCGTACGCCGAGCCGGCGCTGGCCGCGGGCGCGGGGGCCGGGGGCTCGACGGGCTCCGGCTCCTCGGCGGGCTCGTCCGCCCCGGAGGAGCCGCCCGGCGACTCCGGCACGATCATGTCGCCCCGGAAGTTCGGCACGGCCTCCAGCAGGCTGGTGAGCGAGTCCCGCTCGCCGCCGAGGCCGTCGTCCACCGAGGCGGACGCCGACGAGGAGTCGGCCTCGCCGTCGCCGCGCTCGGACAGACCCTGCCGATCCCGGTCCCGGTCACGGTCGCGCGGCAGCCGGGCGATCCGCGGCACGAACGGGAAGCTCGGCTCGGGCGTGTCGTCGGCCTCGCCGATCAGCGCCCGGGCCTCGTCGTCCACGGCCTGGACGAGTCGCCGGGGCGGGTCGTAGGTCCAGCTGGCCGAGTGCGGCTCCCCGGCCACGCGGTAGACCAGCAGCACCTCCCAGGTGCCGTCGTCGCGCCGCCAGGAGTCCCACTGCGTGGTGTCCTTCTCCGCGCCCCGCAGCAGCAGCCGCTCCGCGACGGCCTCGCCGAGCTGGGGCCCGGCGTTCTCGCCGGGGCGGCGCACGGGGGTCTTGCGGGCGCGCTCGGCCATGAAGGCGCGCTCCGCGAGCACCGGACCCTCGAAGCGGCGCACGCGGTCGACGGGGATGCCCGCCATCTGCGCGACCTCTTCGGCCGAGGCGCCGGCGCGTATACGGGCCTGGATGTCGCGCGGCCGCAGATGGCTCTCGACCTCGATCTCGATCTGGCCGAGCCGAGCGCGGTCGTTGCGCACCGCGGCGCGCAGACGCTCGTCGATGGGAAGTGTGTACTCCGTGCTGTCCGCAGCCTTGAGCACCAGCCGTGTGCCGTCGTTGCTGACGGCCACGACACGCAGTTCGGGCATGGGGACCTCCCGGGTGGTGCCTGCCGACGTCACGGTTGCGTCGCTGCTCTCCCGCTAGACGAGTGTGGCCTGCCCGGGTGCAGCCTGCCACAACTTTGCCGAGTTGCCCGGCGTGTCGGGCCTGCGCCCCGATCCGCCGTTATGGCACGGTGACCTGTTTGCAGCCCAAAACGACGGCGCCGTCGCTCGGGGCAGCGATCCCCATGTCATGTCGCGGCGCCGCCGGTTGAGTTGCCGCCTTTTGGCCCCTCCCGTTGGGTCCGGGCGGCCGGACGGGAAAGCGGGGCCAGGGATCGCCACAGTACTCCATTCGGGCCGCTCAGGTGGAGCGGCGCGCCAGCCAAGTTCTCGTCGCGGGGGCCTTGTGGACCTTGAACCGGGCGGCGGCGGGCGTGATGTGGGTGGCAAGTTTCACATGATCGACAGAAACGGAACGATCTACTTCGTTTTTGCTCGCTTCCCTTCTGGGTGGGGCGCGGAGGGGAACGAATGTGCGGTCAGCCTCCCAGTACCCGCCGCAGATAGTCGTTGCCGAACAGCCGGTCCGGGTCGAGCCGGTCGCGGATCGCGGTGAACTCCCCGAACCGCGGGTAGACGTCGGCCAGGTACGCGGCGTCACGGCTGTGCAGCTTGCCCCAGTGCGGGCGCCCGCCGTGCGCGGTCATGATCTGCTCCGCCGCCGTGAAGTACGCCCGGTGCGGGGTGCCCCGGTACAGGTGCACCGCTATGTAGGCGGTGTCCCGGCCGGAGGCGGTGGACAGCGGGATGTCGTCGGCCGGCGCGGTCCGCACCTCCACCGGGAAGCTGACCTTCAGACCGGACCGCTCCACGGTCGCCTTCAGCTCGCGCAGCGCCGCGACCGCGGCCTCGCGCGGCACCGCGTACTCCATCTCCACGAAGCGGACCCGGCGCGGACTGGTGAAGACTTTGTAAGGGATGTCCGTGTACGTGCGGGCCGACAGCGCGCGGCTGGAGATCTTGGCGATGCCGGGGATGGCCGCGGGGACCGCCCGGCCGACCGTGCAGGCCAGCTGGAAGACGCCGTTGGACAGCAGTTCGTCGTCCACCCAGCCGCTCACCCGGCCGAGTGGGGCGGCGGGTCCGCTGGTGCGGTTGTTGCGCTTGGTGTTGCAGTTGCTGGTGTGGGGGAACCAGTAGAACTCGAAGTGTTCGTTCTCCGCTACGAGTTGGTCGAACTCCGCCATGACCCGGTCGAACGGCATGGGTTCCTCGCGCGCGGTGAGCAGGAACTCCGGCTCCACGGCGAAGGTGATCGCGCTGACCACGCCCAGCGCGCCGAGTCCGATCCGGGCGGCGGAGAAGACCTCCGGGTTCTCCCGGTCCGAGCAGCGCAGCACCGAGCCGTCCGCGGTCACCAGCTCCAGACGTCTGATCTGGGCGGCGATCGAGGCGCTGGCACGGCCGGTCCCGTGGGTCCCGGTGGCGGTGGCCCCGGCCACCGTCTGCTCCATGATGTCGCCCATATTGGTCAGCGACAGGCCGTGCGCCGCCAGGGTCTGGTTGAGCTGCCACAGCGGGGTGCCGGCCGCCACGGTGACCGTGCCCGCCTCCCGGTCGATCTCCCGGACCCCGGCCAGCCGCTCGGGACGTATCAGCAGCCCGTCCGTGGCGGCCGCGGCCGTGAAGGAGTGGCCGGTGCCCACCGCCTTCACCCGCAGGCCCTCCTCGGCCGCCCGGCGCACCGCCTCGGCGAGCTCCGCGGTCGACGAGGGGGCGATGGAGCGGGCCGGCCGGGCGACCACGTTCCCCGCCCAGTTACGCCACACGCCGTTCCGGTTGGTCCTCATGGTCCCTACGGCCATCCGTACCCGACCCCTCCCGCTGTGGCGCCGGCAGCAGCCGGCGGTACCCGAGGAACGCCACCGCCGCCGCGGACGCCCCGGCCACGGCCGGCACCGCGTACCCCGCGCGGGCCCCGGCGGCGTCGACCACCCATCCGGCGGCCGACGAGCCGAGCGCCACCCCCACCGAGAGCCCGGTGCTCACCCAGGTCATGCCCTCGGTCAGTTTCGCGCGTGGCACGAGCTGTTCGACCAGGGCCATGGTGGTGACCATCGTCGGTGCGACGGCCAGGCCCGCGACGAAGAGCGCCACGGCCAGAAACGAAAGGTTCCCGACCAGTTGGAGGGGGATCATACTCACGGCGATCGCACAGACACCCAGCAGCCACCTCCGGGGCGCGGAGCCCGTGAGGCGCAGCAGCCCGAAGACCGCGCCGGCCAGGCAGGAACCCGCCGCGTAGATGGCCAGCACCACGCTCGCCGCCGCCTTGTGGCCCTGCTCCTCGGCGAAGGCCACCGTCACCACGTCGATCGCGCCGAAGAGCGCGCCGACCGCGGAGAAGGCGGTCACCAGCGTCAGCAGGCCGACCGAGCGCAGCGCCGAGCCGCCGGTGTGGTGCTCGCGCGGATGCGGCACCGGCTCGGTGGCGCGCTGTGCGGTCAGCGCCAGCACCCCGACCGCGAGGAAGCAGCCGGCCAGCAAGGGGCCCGCCTCCGGGAACCAGGCGGTGGACAGCCCGACGGACAGGATCGGGCCGACGATGAAGCAGACCTCGTCGACGACGGACTCGAAGGCGTACGCGGCGTGCAGCCGACTCGGGGCGTCGCGGTAGATCGCCGCCCAGCGGGCCCGCACCATCGCCCCGACGCTCGGCACACAGCCGGCCGCCGCGGCGAACGCGAACAGCGTCCAGTCCGGCCAGCGCAGATGCGCGCTCAGCAGCAGCCCGGTGATGGCGATGAGCGCGACGAGCGTGGCCGGGCGCAGCACCCGGCGCTGGCCGTGCCGGTCCACCAGCCGGGAGACCTGGGGGCCCAAAGCGGCCGAGGAGATCGAGAGCGCGGCCGAGACGGCGCCCGCCAGCCCGTACCGGCCCGTGATCCCGGAGATCATGGTGACCACGCCGATGGAGGTCATCGAGATCGTCAGCCGGCCCGGGAACCCCGCGGCGGAGAAACCCTTGGTGCCGGGGGCGGAGAAGATCGCGCGATAAGGGCCGGGACTGGGCACGGGTGGGCTCCGCGGGGCATGCAGACGGGCGGGTAAGGAACGTAGACGCTGAGACAGATTACGGCCATCCACAGGGCGGCGCAGGTGCATTTCCCGCCGGTCAGTGCCGGGTGGCAGGATCGGGGACATGCCGGAACAGTCAGCTCAGCCATCCTCCGCCCGGTCTTCCGCTCCGTACGACGCACTGCTGCTGCTCTCCTTCGGCGGCCCGGAGGGCCCCGACGACGTGGTGCCGTTCCTGGAGAACGTGACGCGAGGCCGCGGCATCCCCCGCGAGCGCCTGAAGGAAGTGGGCCGGCACTACTTCCTCTTCGGCGGCGTCAGCCCGATCAACGCGCAGAACCGCGAGCTGCTCCAGGCGCTGCGCAAGGACTTCGCCGAGCACGGCCTGGACCTGCCGGTCTACTGGGGCAATCGCAACTGGGCGCCCTATCTGACCGACACCCTGCGCGAGATGGCCGCGGACGGTCGCCGCCGCGTCCTGGTGCTGGCCACCAGCGCCTACGCCTCGTACTCCGGCTGCCGCCAGTACCGCGAGAACCTCGCCGACGCGATCGCCGCGCTCGAGGCGGAGGGCCTGGAGCCGCCGCGCGTCGACAAGCTGCGGCACTACTTCAACCACCCCGGCTTCGTGCGGCCCATGGTCGACGCGACGCTGGCCGCGCTCGCCGAGCTGCCCGAGCCGGTGCGCGCGGGGGCGCACCTCGCCTTCACCACCCACTCCATCCCGACCGCCTCCGCCGACACCTCCGGCCCGCCGCGGGACCACGGGGACGGTGGGGCGTACGTCGCCCAGCACCTCGACGTGGCCCGGCTGGTCGCCGGCGCGGTGCGCGAGGAGACCGGGGTGGAGCACCCCTGGCGCCTGGTCTACCAGTCGCGCAGCGGCGCCCCGCACATCCCCTGGCTGGAGCCGGACATCTGCGACCACCTGGAGGAGCTGCACGGCGCGGGCGCCCCCGCCGCCGTGATGGTCCCGATCGGCTTCGTCTCCGACCACATGGAGGTCAAGTACGACCTCGACACGGAGGCGGCGGCCAAGGCCGAGGAGCTGGGGCTGCCGGTCGCGCGCGCCTCGACGGTGGGCGCGGACCCGCGCTTCGCCGCGGCGGTGCGCGAGCTGGTGCTGGAGCGCGCGGCCGCCGAGCGCTTCACCGCCGGGCTGGAGGCGGCGCCGCCGACGCGCTGCGCGCTGGGCGCGCTCGGCCCGAGCCACGACCTGTGCCCGGCGGGCTGCTGCCCGGCCCGGGCGCCGCGGCCCGCCGCCGCGGGAGAGGACTGAGCCGCCACCGCCCCGCCCCCGGAGAGCGGCCGAGCGTGTCCCGGGGGCACCGCGCGGGCCCTGCCGCGCGGCGCGAGAGGCAAGCCCGCGCACCGCAGCGCGCCAAGCCCGGGGCGGGGACGGCACGGCCCGCCCGCCTCAACCCGCACGCCCTAAGGAGCACCATGACCGACCCGCTCACCACCGAACTCCTCGATGTGGCCCTGGAGGCCGCCCGCCGGGCAGGAGAGCTGCTCCGCGACGGCCGCCCGGCCGACCTGGGCGTGGCCGCCACGAAGACCAGCCCCATCGACGTGGTCACCGAGATGGACCTGGCCGCCGAGAAGCTGATCACGGACTTCCTCGCCGAGCGCCGCCCGGACGACGGCGTGCTGGGGGAGGAGGGCGCGAGCACCGAGGGCAGCAGCGGGGTGCGCTGGGTGATCGACCCGATCGACGGCACGGTCAACTACCTGTACGGCCTGCCGTCCTGGGCCGTGAGCATCGCCGCCGAGCGGGACGGCGAGACGGTCGTGGGCGTCGTGACCGCCCCGATGCGCCGCGAGACGTACCACGCGGTCCTCGGCGGCGGCGCCTACCTCGGCGTGCCCGGAGGGGAGCGGGAGGAGCCCCGGGAGCGGCTGCGCTGCCGCCCCGCGCCCGCGCTGGACCAGGCGCTCGTCGGCACCGGCTTCGGCTACCGCACCGAGCGGCGCGTCGGCCAGGCCGAGGTGGTGCGCGCGCTGCTGCCCACGGTGCGCGACATCCGGCGCGGCGGGTCGGCCGCCATCGACCTGTGCGATGTGGCGTGCGGCCGGCTCGACGGCTACTACGAGCGCGGGCTGAACCCGTGGGACTTCGCGGCCGGGGTGCTGATAGCCCGCGAGGCGGGCGCGCTGACCGGGGGCCGCCCGGGGGTCCCGGCGTCGGGCGAGCTCACCGTCGCCGCGCCTCCCGGCCTCTTCGAGCCGCTCCAGCGGCTCCTGGACGAGCTGGGCGCCTGGCACGACTGACGGCGGGTGGCGAGAGCGCCCGCCGATCCCGGTCCGCGGCGCCCTCTCGACAGAGCGGCGCCCCGGTGCCACAAGGGCAGCCGGGGCGCCGCGGGTTCGGTGAGCGCGGGTGCCGGAGGACCGCCGTCAGGCGATCGCGCCGACCTCCACGCCGTGCTCGGCGGCCAGTCGGCGGAGGTCTTCCAGCTCCGACAGCTCGACATCGGCCAGGAAGTCGTCGCCCGTCTCACGGGCGCGGGTGAGGTCGGACTTGGTGGTCTCTATACGCTGCAGAATGCCTGCGGTGAACGCGTCCATGTGCGCCCCCTCGTCGTGGGTCGGTGGCACGGGGGTGTGCCGACGGGTGGACGATCACGTGCGTGGTCCCTGTCGATGGCAAAGAGGTTTGCGGGGTGCCACATACAGGGCGTGATCGGGTGTGCAGTCGTCCTCCCCACCCCCCACCAAGCGGAAACCTCCGCCGAAAAAGAATCTTGAACAGTCCCCTCCGAATCCCCCTTACCGCCGGTTTATGAGACTTCGAGGCAGGATGGAGGCGCCGGGCGCCGACCGAGCCCGGCCGGACCGCGCCCCCAGGGCACCGAGGCAAGGCCCAGGGCACCGAGGGAAGGACTCACGAAAGTGCGTGTACTCGTCGTCGAGGACGAGCAGCTGCTCGCCGATGCGGTGGCCACCGGACTGCGCCGGGAGGCCATGGCCGTCGACGTCGTGTACGACGGGGCCGCCGCGCTGGAACGCATCGCGGTCAACGACTACGACGTGGTCGTCCTCGACCGCGACCTGCCGCTGGTCCACGGCGACGACGTGTGCCGCAAGCTGGTCGAGCTCGGCATGCCCACCCGCGTCCTGATGCTCACCGCCTCCGGTGACGTCAGCGACCGCGTCGAGGGCCTGGAGATCGGCGCGGACGACTACCTGCCCAAGCCCTTCGCCTTCAGCGAGCTGATCGCCCGGGTGCGGGCGCTCGGCCGCCGTACCACCGTCGCCCTGCCGCCCGTCCTGGAGCGCGCCGGGATCAAGCTGGACCCCAACCGCCGCGAGGTGTTCCGGGACGGCCGGGAGGTGCAGCTGGCGCCCAAGGAGTTCGCGGTGCTCGAGGTCCTCATGCGCAGCGAGGGCGCCGTCGTCTCCGCCGAGCAGCTGCTGGAGAAGGCCTGGGACGAGAACACCGACCCGTTCACCAACGTGGTCCGGGTCACGGTCATGACGCTGCGCCGCAAGCTCGGCGAGCCCGCGGTGATCGTCACCGTGCCCGGCTCCGGCTACCGGATCTGACCGGGCATGGCCACGACCCCACTCCCGCCCAGCGCACCGCCCAAGCCCAGCTGGGACCCGCGGCCGCTGTCGAGCCCGCGGCCCTGGCTGCGCCCCACCATCCGGATACGGCTCACCCTGCTGTACGGCGGGATGTTCCTGATCGCCGGCGTGGTACTGCTGACGATCATCTACCTGCTGGCGGCGGACGTCCTGCAGGGGAGCAGCAAGCTCCCTTTCCAGATCATCAAGATGGACTACACCCTCACCGACCGCACCTGTGATCTGCCCAGCCAGGGCAGCACCACGCTGTTCAACGAGGCGGTGACGCGGTGCATGAACCACCAGCGCTCCCTCGCCCTGGACGCGCTGCTGCGCCGGTCGCTGCTGGCGCTGCTGGGCCTGGCCGTGCTGGCCTTCGCGTTCGGCTATGCCATGGCCGGGCGGGTGCTCTCGCCGCTGGGCCGGATCACCCGCACCGCGCGCCAGGTCGCGGGCTCGGACCTGTCGCGCCGGATCGAGCTGGACGGCCCGGACGACGAGCTGAAGGAGCTGGCCGACACCTTCGACGAGATGCTGGAGCGCCTGGACCGCGCGTTCACCGCCCAGCAGCGGTTCGTCGCCAACGCCTCGCACGAGCTGCGCACCCCGCTGGCGATCAACCGCACCCTGCTGGAGGTGCAGCTCTCCGACCCGCAGGCGTCCCCCGAGCTGGCCCAGCTGGGCAAGACGCTGCTGGCCACCAACGAGCGCAGCGAGCAGCTGGTGGAGGGCCTGCTGCTGCTCGCCCGCAGCGACAACGAGATCGTCGACCGCAAGCCCGTGGACCTCGCCGAGGTCGCCTCCCAGGCGCTGGAGCAGGTGCGTACGGAGGCGCAGGACAAGGGCGTGACGGTGCGGGGGGTGCGCGCGCCCGTGGTGGTCCAGGGCAACGGGGTGCTGCTGGAGCGGATCGCGCTGAACCTCATCCAGAACGCGGTGCGGTACAACATCTCCGAGGACGGCTGGGTCGAGGTGACCACCGAGGCGCGGGAGGGGCAGGCGGTGCTGGTGGTGTCGAATACCGGCCCCGTGGTCCCGGCGTACGAGCTGGACAACATCTTCGAGCCCTTCCGCAGGCTGCGCACCGAGCGCACGGGCAGCGACAAGGGCGTCGGCCTCGGCCTGTCGATCGCCCGCTCGGTGGCCCGCGCCCACGGCGGCCGGATCACCGCGGAGCCCCGGGAGGGCGGAGGCCTGGTCATGCGCGTGGTCCTGCCGCTCTGAGGTCCGGCGGAACCGGGCTTCGAGGTCCGGCGGAACCGCTGGAGAAGATCCGTGGCACGACCGCGCGCTTGTTCGCTTTGGGAGGAATTTTGGCGATCCGACCCCCGCCTGTATCCTGTGTGATCGATCACATGGGCGAATTTCAAGCCATATACGCACTGTGATCGTCGCGACTGGCGGAAAGCCGGGAAAGTCCGGGTTTCCGGGGGTCGTGATCACGGGAAGTACACGTGAGGGCGCATGTGCGTGCGACTTCCGGACCGTGTACGGTCCCGATCGCCATCCAAGCCGATCACCTCTTCAGGGGTGCGGTTGGGTGTCGATTGAGTAACAGACCTTGATGTGAGGCAAAATCTCCGCCTCGGGTCGGGCACAAGTCCGGCCTCTCACGCGTTACGTGCGCTGAGACACCACAGACACCCAGAGGGGGAGAGCGACATGGCAACGGATTACGACACCCCACGCAAGACCGATGACGACGTCAACGAGGACAGCATCGAGGAGCTGAAGGCCCGGCGGAACGACAAGTCCGCGTCGACGGTCGACGTGGACGAGTTCGAGCAGGCCGAGGGCCTGGAGCTGCCCGGCGCGGACCTCTCCAACGAGGAGCTGTCCGTGCGGGTGCTGCCCCGCCAGGCCGACGAGTTCACCTGCATGAGCTGCTTCCTCGTGCACCACCGCAGTCAGCTGGCCACCGAGACCAAGAACGGCCAGCCGATCTGCCGCGACTGCGCGGCGTAAGCCGCGGGTCCGGCGTGGAAGCGGAGCACGGCGACGTGACCGACGCGCACGTCGAGCGAGGCCGGATGGCCTCGCTCGCGGCCGCTGTCGGCCGGAGCGCACGCAAGGGCGGCGAGCGCGCGAGAGCGGGGGTCCACGCGGTCGCCGATCGGATCGTCGCGAACGCTCCGCGGATCCCGGTCCGCGACCTCGCCGCGCTGCGCGAGCAGTTCCCTGGGCTCGGCCCGGAGGAGATCGCGGACAAACTGGTGGCCGGTGCCGCGAACGGCACCTCCACCGTGGGCGCGGGCGTCGGCGCCGCGGCGATGCTGCCGGCCCCGCCCGCCATGCCCACCGAGCTGGCCGCCGAGATCATCGGGGTCGCCTCGATAGAGATCAAGCTCATCGCCGAGCTGCATGAGGTCTACGGGATGCGCGCGCCCGGCACCGTCCGCCAGCGCGCGATCGCCTACCTCGGGGCGTGGGCCCAGGAGCGCGGCATCGACGCCGCCGTACCGGCGACTGTGAACACCGCGCTCGGCGTCCAGATGAAGCGCGAGCTGCGCCAACAGGTCCTCAAGCGCAGCTTCCGCAATCTGCCGTCCCTCGCGCCCTTCATGATCGGCGCGGCCGTGGGCGCGGCGCTGAACCGGCGCGACACCCACAAGCTCGCCCGGAAGATCCGCAAGGACCTGCGCACCCGCCAGGTGCCCTGGGGCGCGCTCCCACCGCTGCAGGCCTAGCCTGCCCCGGACTTGCCGGCCCGTCCCGGCCTACTGGGCCCGTACGGCCCCGAGCGCGGCGGCCAGCGCCTCGGGATCGCGGGTCGAGAGATAGACGTACGGCGTCGGGTCCTCGGGGTCGGTGACCTCCACCCGCAGCGCCGTCGGGATGTAGCTGCGCAGCAGCATGAACGCCCGCGGATCGGCCTTGTAGGTGCGCCAGGCGGCCGCCTCGTCGCGGTCCAGCACATGGGCCGTCCCCAGTGCCGACACGGGGATCTTCGCGTCGCCGGCGACCAGCGAGCCCGCGACCACCCGGACCCGCACCGAGCCGTAGGCGCTCACCACGACGGCCGCGGCCGCCGCCCCGCCGATCAGGCCCCCGAGCATCGGCAGCGTCCCGAAGGGCAGCAGGATCAGCGCCGTCGCGACCCCGACCAGAAAAGCGATGAACCACCATGAACGGGGTGCGGTCAGGCGTTCTTCGTAAGGCTGCATGGGCTCAAGCTTGGCATGGCCGCCGAACGGCGCCTCGCGCGCGGGTAAGGTCAGCCGTTGCGAGAAACGAACGCGATGGTGAAGACGAAGGGGCAAGGCGTGACCGTGACGCCCGTAGATGTGTTGATCCGCAGGGTGGATCCCGAGGTGCCGATCCCCGTGTACGCCCACCCCGGCGACGCGGGTGCCGACCTCGTCACCACACAGGCGGCGGAGCTCGCCCCCGGAGAGCGCGCGGTGCTGCCGACCGGAGTGTCTATCGCGCTCCCCGACGGGTATGCCGCCTTCGTGCATCCGAGGTCCGGACTCGCCGCCCGCTGCGGAGTCGCCATGGTGAATGCCCCCGGGACCATCGATGCCGGGTACCGTGGAGAAATCAAGGTGATCGTGGTCAACCTGGACCCGCGCGAGACCGTGCGGTTCGAGCGCATGGACCGGGTCGCCCAGCTGATCGTCCAGCAGGTCGAGAAGGTGCGCTTCCACGAGGTGGCGGAGCTTCCCGGTTCGGCGCGGGCCGACGGGGGCTTCGGGTCCACCGGCGGCCATGCCGCCGTGGACGGTTCAACGGGTGGGAATGGATACGCTTCGGTCGGTTCCGACCGGGAAGGACGATGACGTGTTCGGACGTCGCCGCAAGCGCAAGGAGGACGTCGAGCCGCTCGACGTGGCCTCCGACGAGTTGGCCGAAAACGCCGAGAACGCCGAGGACGCGGACGCCGCGGACTCCGAACCGGACGCCGTCGCCGAGAGGGTGAGCCTGCCCCCGGCGCCGCGCCCCGACGGGCCGTGGGACGTATCCGAGGTGCGCGAGCCCGGCGAGGGCCGGGTGGACCTGGGCGGCCTGTTCGTGCCAGGTGTGGAGGGCATGGAGCTGCGGGTGGAGGTCGCGGGCGACGCGATCGTCGCCGCGACCGTGGTCCTGCGGGACAGCGCCGTTCAGCTCCAGGCGTTCGCCGCCCCCAAGAAGGAAGGCATCTGGGCCGAGGTGCGCGACGAGATCGCCACCGGCATCACCCAGCAGGGCGGGGTCGTCGACGAGGTCGAGGGGCCACTCGGCTGGGAGCTGCGCGCCCAGGTGCCGGTGCAGCTGCCGGACGGCAAGAACGGCGTGCAGGTCGTCCGCTTCGTCGGCGTGGACGGCCCGCGCTGGTTCCTGCGCGGTGTGATCTCCGGGCAGGGCGCGGTGCAGCCCGAGACGGGCAGCCTGCTGGAGGCGATCTTCCGGGACACGGTCGTGGTGCGCGGCGAGGGCCCGATGGCCCCCCGCGACCCGATCGTCCTGAAGCTGCCGGAGGACGCGCAGATGGTGCCCGACGGGGTGCAGCAGGAGGAGGCGCAGGGCTCGCGGTTCGCGGGCGGCGCCGACCGGCTGCAGCGCGGGCCGGAGATCAGCGAGGTGCGCTGAGCGCCCGCCGCGCGCACCCGTCGCCGTCCGAGCCACAAGACATCCCTCAGGGGGCCCGGGAGCCTGGCTCCCGGGCCCCCTGGAGTTTTTCCCGGAACTCGTTGAACACAGCCGTCACCCCACCCGTACTGAGGGGCGCGAGACCTTGCGCGACCCGGAGCAGGGGCAGGACGGGGCGCGACCAGTAGACCGTGCTGTTTGTGACCTCACGAGGTGATCAGATGTCCCGTGGCCTTCCGTTACTGCACCGTCGGCGAGTCCTTGCCGCCGGTGTGATCGGCGGTATCACCTGCACGGCCGTCGCGGTGGGAGCCGCCATGGCCGGGCAGGACGGCTCGGGAACGAGCGACAAGGCGAGCACCAAAGCCGCGTCCACCATCAGCTGCCCCGAGGTGACGGGCTCCCTCCCCGAGATCCCCGCCCAGGCGAAGGCGGAGGTGGACCGCAACCTGGCCCTGCTGCAGACGCAGCTCGACGAGGCCAACAAGCGCCTGGCGACCTCCCAGGGGCAGGGCGGCCCGAACTTCGTCCAGAACGCGATCCTCGGGCCGCTGAAGGACAAGCGCAAGTCCACCCTGGACCGCATCGCGATCTCCATCGGCCGCCATGCCGGGAAACCGCAGGGGCTGGACGCGCTCGCCGCGTGCTCCCTGGGCACGGGCGCGGGCTCCGGCACGGGCGCGGGCGGCTCCGCCCCGGCTACGGCCGCGCCCTCGGCGCCGGGCTCCGGCGGGGAGGGCGGCGCGCAGGACGGTTCGGGGGCCGGCTCGGGGGCCGGGTCGGGCTCCGCCCAGTCGATCAGCTGCCCGGACGTCGCCTCGAAGATCGGCGCGGTGCCCGCGGCCGCCCAGGCCGAGGTGGACCGCAACATCGCGCTGCTGCAAACCCAGCTCGACGAGGCCAACAAGCGCCTGGCCTCCTCCGTGGGCCAGGGCGGGCCGAACTTCGTCCAGAACGCCATCCTCGGGCCGCTGAAGGACAAGCGCGCCTCCACGATCGACCGCATCCGCATCTCGATCTCCCGCCAGGGCGCGACCGCCCCCTCTGGTCTCGACGCCCTGGCGGGCTGCTCGCTGGCCTCCGGCTGAACCCAGGTCGTCGGCACAGCCTGAGCCAGCGGCGCCGTGGGCCGCGCTCCCTCTCCCGGAGCGCGGCCCATCGGCCTTCACGGGGTCGGGCGCGTTCGCCGGTTCGCGCGCAAAAAATCGGCCTCCCGCGTAAAAGAAGCGTCAACAGCATGGCCCCGGCCGTCAGGGAGCCGTCAACGCGGTCCGCGGGGTAACCGGCGCACCGGGGAAAATGGGGCCATGAAACGCGGCAGGCTTCGGATCTACCTCGGCGCGGCGCCGGGCGTCGGCAAGACGTACGCCATGCTGTCCGAGGGGCACCGGCGGGCCGAGCGCGGCACCGACCTCGTCGTCGGCTTCGTCGAGCACCACGACCGCCCGCGCACCCAGGTGATGCTGCGCGGCCTCGAAGAGGTGCCCCGCCGGGAGATCGAGTACCGCGGGGCGCTCTTCACCGAGATGGACGTGGACGCGGTGCTGGCCCGCCGGCCCGCCGTCGCCCTCGTCGACGAGCTCGCCCACACCAACGTCCCCGGCTCCCGCAACGCCAAGCGCTGGCAGGACGTCGAGGAGCTGCTGCGGGCGGGCATCGACGTCGTCTCCAACCTCAACATCCAGCACCTGGAGTCGCTGGGCGACGTGGTCGAGTCGATCACCGGGGTGCGGCAGCGGGAGACCGTGCCCGACGAGGTGGTCCGCCGCGCCGACCAGATCGAGCTGGTCGACATGTCGCCCCAGGCGCTGCGCCGCCGCATGGCGCACGGCAACATCTACAAGCCCGACAAGATCGATGCCGCGCTCTCCAACTACTTCCGGCCCGGCAACCTCACCGCGCTGCGCGAGCTGGCCCTGCTGTGGACGGCGGACCGGGTCGACGAGTACCTCCAGCAGTACCGCTCCGAGCACAGCATCCGCTCCACCTGGCAGGCCCGTGAGCGCATCGTCGTCGGGATCACCGGTGGCCCCGAGGGCCGCACCCTCATCCGCCGCGCCGCCCGGATGGCGGCCAAGGGCTCCGGCAGCGAGGTCCTCGCCGTCTACGTCGCCCGCAGCGACGGCCTGACCTCGGCGTCGCCCAAGGAGCTCGCGATCCAGCGCACCCTCGTGGAGGACCTGGGCGGCACGTTCCACCACGTCATCGGCGAGGACATCCCCAGCGCCCTGCTGGACTTCGCGCGTGGGGTCAACGCCACCCAGATAGTGCTCGGCTCCAGCCGCCGCAAGACCTGGCAGTACGTCTTCGGGCCGGGCGTGGGCGCCACCGTGGCCCGCGACTCCGGGCCCGACCTGGACGTGCACATCGTCACCCACGACGAGGTCGCCAAGGGCCGCGGTCTGCCGGTGGCGCGCGGCGCCCGGCTCGGCCGCACCCGGCTGATCGCCGGCTGGCTGACCGGGGTGGCCGGGCCGGTCCTGCTCACCGTGGCGCTCACCCACACCGGCGGCGCGCTCGCCACCGACGGCGGGCCGGGCTTCGCCAACGAGGTGCTGCTGTTCCTGTTCCTGACCGTGCTGGCGGCGCTGCTCGGCGGGCTGCTGCCGGCCCTCGCCTCGGCCGCCGTCGGATCGCTGCTGCTCAACTACTTCTTCACCCCGCCCACCCACACCCTGACCATCGCCGACCCCCAGAACATCCTCGCCATCGCGGTCTTCGTGGCCGTGGCCGTCTGTGTGGCCTCCGTCGTGGACCTCGCCGCGCGCCGTACCCACCAGGCCGCCCGGCTGCGCGCCGAATCCGAGGTGCTGTCCTTCCTCGCGGGCAGCGTGCTGCGCGGTGAGACGAGCCTGGAGGCCCTCCTGGAGCGGGTCCGCGAGACCTTCTCCATGGACTCGGTGGCGCTGCTGGAGCGGGAGAGCGACGTCGCCCCGTGGACCTGCGCGGGCAGCGTCGGCGGCACCGGGGGAGCCCCGCCCGCCGAGCGGCCCGAGGACGCGGACGTCGACGTGCCGGTCGGCGACCACATGGCCCTCGCGCTCACCGGCCGGGTGCTGCCGGCCGCCGACCGCCGGGTGCTGGCCGCCTTCGCCGCCCAGGCCGCGGTGGTCCTGGACCGGCAGCGGCTTGCCCTCGAGGCCGAGCGGGCCCGTGACCTCGCCGAGGGCAACCGCATCCGCACCGCGCTGCTGGCGGCCGTCAGCCACGACCTGCGCACCCCGCTCGCCGGCATCAAGGCGGCCGTGTCCTCGCTGCGCTCCGACGACGTGGCCTGGTCCCCGGAGGACGAGGCCGAGCTGCTGGAGGGCATCGAGGAGGGCGCCGACCGCCTCGACCACCTGGTCGGGAACCTCCTCGACATCTCCCGGCTGCAGACCGGCACCGTGACCCCGCTGATCCGCGAGATCGACCTCGACGAGGTCGTCCCGATGGCCCTGGTCGGCGTCCCGGAGACCGGTGTCAGCCTGGAGATCCCCGAGGAGCTGCCCATGGTCGCCGTCGACCCCGGCCTGCTGGAGCGCAGCGTCGCCAACATCGTGGAGAACGCCGTGAAGTACAGTCCGGACGGCAGACCCGTGCTGGTGTCGGCCAGCGCCCTGGGCGACCGAGTGGAGCTGCGCGTCGCCGACCGCGGGCCCGGTGTCCCCGACAGCGCCAAGGACCGGATCTTCGAGCCCTTCCAGCGGTACGGCGACGCCCCGCGCGGCGCGGGGGTCGGCCTCGGCCTCGCGGTCGCCCGCGGCTTCGTGGAGGCGATGGGCGGCCGGCTGACCGCCGAGGACACCCCCGGCGGCGGCCTGACCATGGTGCTGAGCCTGCGGGCCGCCGCCGGCCGCGGGCCGGGTGCGCCTCAGGACCGCGACGACACGAAAAGGCAGGCCGTCAGATGAACCGGGTGCTCGTGGTGGACGACGAGCCGCAGATCGTGCGCGCCCTCGTGATCAACCTGAAGGCGCGCAAATACGAGGTCGACTCCGCCTCGGACGGCGCCACCGCCCTCCGGCTCGCCGCCACCCGCCACCCCGACGTGGTCGTGCTCGACCTCGGCCTGCCCGACATGGACGGCGTCGAGGTGATCAAGGGGCTGCGTGGCTGGACCCGGGTCCCGATCCTGGTCCTGTCGGCCCGCCAGACCTCCGACGAGAAGGTCGAGGCCCTCGACGCCGGGGCCGACGACTACGTCACCAAGCCCTTCGGCATGGACGAGCTCCTGGCCCGGCTGCGCGCCGCGGTCCGCCGCGCCGAGCCCGTCGGGGCGGGCGGGGACGCCGCGGTCGTGCGGACCGAGGGCTTCACCGTCGACCTGGCCGCCAAGAAGGTCACCCGCGACGGCGCGGACGTCCGCCTGACGCCCACCGAATGGCACCTGCTGGAGGTCCTGGTCCGCAACACGGGGCGGCTGGTCAGCCAGAAGCAGCTGCTCCAGGAGGTCTGGGGCCCGTCGTACGGGACGGAGACCCACTACCTGCGGGTCTACATGGCCCAGCTGCGCCGCAAGCTGGAGGCCGACCCCTCGCACCCGCGCCACTTCGTCACCGAGCCGGGCATGGGCTACCGCTTCGAGCGGTGAGGGCGGTGAGCGTGGTGCGAGCGATGTGAGCGGTGCGAGCGCCGCTTCGAGCGGTGAGGGCGTCCGGGGTCCCCGGTACGCTGGCCGTATGAGTGCCGTAGATCAGCCCTCTGGCAAGTCCGACAAGCCGGCCGGCCGCTTCCGGCGGATGCTGGACCGGCTGTCGAGCTCCCAGGAGGAGCTTCACTCCGCGGAGCTGCAGCAGGACGCGGAGGCCGCCGGCTGTACCAAGATCGGTGATTGCGGTGACCGCCAGATCGTCAAGGTGACCGGTACACTGCGCACGGTCACGCTGCGGCCACGGGCCGGGGTGCCCGCGCTGGAGGCGGAGCTCTTCGACGGCACCGCCGCCCTGGACGTGGTGTGGCTGGGCCGCCGCTCGATCCTCGGGATAGAGCCGGGCCGCAGACTGATCGCCAGCGGCCGGATCTCCATGAGCCAAGGCCGCCGGGTGCTGTTCAACCCCAAATACGAGCTCCGACCGCTCGGACAGGAGTAGCCGGTGACGGAAGACGACAAGCCGACCTCGGCCGAGGAGGATTCCGCCGCCGACCGGAGCAGAGCGGCGGCGGACACCGCGCTCCTGGAGGCGTTCGGCGGGGTGTGGGGCATGGTGGACACCACCGTCCCGGGACTGGTCTTCGTCCTGCTCTACACGATCAACCGCGACATCCACCTGGCGGCCCTGGTGTCGCTGGGGATCACGGTGCTCCTCGCACTGGCCCGGCTGATCCGCAAGGAGACCCTCAAGCACGCCTTCAGCGGGGTCTTCGGGGTCGCCTTCGGCGCGGTCTTCGCGATGATGTCCGGCGACGCGAAGAACTTCTACCTGCCCGGCATGCTCTACACGCTCGGCCTGGCCATCGCGTACGTGCTCTCGGCGGTCTTCCGCTACCCGCTGATCGGCGTGCTGCTGGGGCCGATGCTCAAGGAGAACCTCTCCTGGCGCACCCGCAACCCCGGCCGGTTCCGCGCGTACACCAAGGCCACCTGGGCCTGGGGCCTCATCCTGCTCGCCAAGTCCGCGATCCTCTTCCCGCTGTACTGGTGGGGGGACGCCACCCAGCTCGGCTGGGTCAAGGTCGCGCTCGGCATTCCGCCGTTCCTGCTCTGCGTCTATCTGACGTGGATATTCCTGGCCAAGGCCCCGCCGCCGATCGACGTCATCGCGGAGATGGAGGCGGAGGAGAAGGCCGAGCGCGAGCGGGAGCGGGCGAAGGCCGAGGCCGAGAGGATCGGCGAGCCGCTGCTGGCGGAGTGGGCCGACCAAATCGTCGACGAGGCCCAGCAGGAGCCCGCCGACCGGCGGTACCCACCGCGCCCCTGAGCCCCTGCGAAAGCGCCGGGCGGGCCGATGCGGCCCACCCGGCGCTTCGTCGTGTACGGGGGCGCTAGAAGGCGTCCGCGCGCCGGACGGACAGCAGTTGCTCCAGCTGCTCCTCGCGGGCCTGGGCCGCGACGAACAACAGCTCGTCGCCCGCCTCCAGGACGTCGTCCTTGGCCGGGGTGAGCACGCGTGTGCCCCGGATGATGGTGACCAGCGAGGTGTCCTCGGGCCACTCCACGTCCCCGACCCGGGTGCCGGCCAGCGCCGCCTCCGGCGGCAGCGTCAGCTCCACCAGGTTGGCGTCGCCGTGGCTGAAGCGCAGCAGCCGCACCAGGTCGCCGACGCTCACCGCCTCCTCGACCAGCGCCGACATCAGCCGGGGCGTGGAGACCGCGACATCGACGCCCCAGGCCTCGTTGAACAGCCACTCGTTCTTGGGGTTGTTGACCCGGGCGACCACCCGCGGCACCCCGTACTCGGTCTTCGCGAGCAGCGAGACGACCAGATTGACCTTGTCGTCACCGGTGGCCGCGATCACCACGTTGCAGCGCTGCAGCGCGGCCTCGTCCAGCGAGGTGATCTCGCAGGCGTCGGCCAGCAGCCACTCGGCCTGCGGCACCCGCTCCACCGAGATGGCCGTGGGGGCCTTGTCGACGAGCAGCACCTCGTGCCCGTTCTCCAGCAGCTCACCCGCGATGGAGCGCCCCACGGCGCCCGCACCGGCAATAGCCACCCTCATCGGCCGGCCTCCTCAGGTCCCTCGTTGAAGGCCGCCTCGACCTTCTCGACCTCGTCGGTGCGCATCATCACGTGCACCAGGTCGCCCTCCTGCAGCACCGTCTCCGAGGTCGGCAGCATCGCCTCGCCGAGGCGGGTGAGGAACGCGACGCGCACGCCGGTCTCCTCCTGGAGCTTGCTGACCTTGTGGCCGACCCAGGCGGGGGAGGTGTGCACCTCGGCGAGCTGCACTCCGCCGCTCGGGTCCCGCCACAGCGGCTCCGAGCCGGACGGCAGCAGCCGCCGCAGCATCTGGTCCGCGGTCCACCGCACGGTGGCCACGGTCGGGATGCCGAGCCGCTGGTAGACCTCGGCACGGCGGGGGTCGTAGATGCGGGCCGCCACGTTCTCCACGCCGAACATCTCGCGCGCCACCCGGGCCGCGATGATGTTGGAGTTGTCGCCGCTGCTGACGGCGGCGAAGGCACCGGCCTCCTCGATGCCCGCTTCGCGCAGGGTGTCCTGGTCGAAGCCGACGCCGGTCACCCGGCGTCCGCCGAACCCGGCGCCGAGGCGGCGGAAGGCGGTCGGGTCCTGGTCGACGACGGCGACGGTGTGTCCCTGCCGCTCCAGGGTCTGGGCGAGTGCCGCACCCACCCGGCCGCAGCCCATGATCACGATATGCATGCGACTACCCCGCACTCCTCACTACCGTGCTGAACCGCACAAACACCCTTCTCACATCTTCCTTCCGGGCCTACGGGGCGACAGCGGGGAGGTGCCCCGGTGCCGAGGCCGCGGGGCAGCGGAGGGCTGTCCGCCACGGCGTCTGTCACCACCGTATCCGTACTTGTGCGACTCGCCCGAGTCCCCTGCTCGCCTCCTGGTGGAGGGCGGTGTTGTACGACGTACAGCGACCCGGAACCGGGACCGCCGCTTGCGAACGTTCGGTCGTGTCTCCGGGGTCCCGCCGCGCGTCCGCGGCCCCCGTCGGGGGGGTGTGCCGCGCGGGCGGCGGGCTCGGGACGGAGGGCATCGGGGCAAGATGGCGGCGTGGTCGCATTTGTCCCGGCCTGAGGCATCGCCACCTTCCCGCCGCCTTCCCGATCTTCATGGGATCTTCACCGGAAAAGGCGCGCACGCCTTGATAGTTCGAATCTTGCCGCGCGCATCGGACGCCCGCTCACCGGCGTGGCTAAGATGATCGCCGTATTCCGTTTCCTGGACGGGACATCAGGGCACTGAACCGTTCCTTCCGCGCCCGCGTTCTCCTGCACGAGGTTTCTGATGACAGATCACATATCGGAGGCGGTGAGCTGGTGCCTGGCCGTCGTCGTGCTCGTCGTCTTCGTCCTGCTGATGCGCCAGCGCACGATCACCGCCGGCGTGCGCAGGCGTAACGCCACGCTCGAGGACAGCCTGAAGGCGCGCGACGAGGAGCTCCAGCACCTTGTGGAGGTCCGCCTCCCGGTCATCGCGGACGCGCTCAGCCAGCCCTCCCCGCTGCCCGGACTGCGGGACGAGAAGCTTGCCGGGACCGCCTTCGCGCAGAGTCTGCACGGGGTCGTGGAGCTGTTCACCCGCGCGGTGGACAAGGCGCAGGCGAGGGCCGACGCCTCGGCGAAGGCGGCGCTCAAGGCCTCGATGCGCGCCATCCAGGGACTGGCCAACGAACAGCAGCTGTCGATCTCCCAGATGCAGGAGCGGCACGACAACCCGGATGTGCTGCGGGACCTCCTGGAGATCGACCACGCCAACTCCCAGTTCGGCCGCCGCGCCCAGGCCATCGCCGTGCTCTGCGGCTCCTGGCCCGGCCGCCAGCGCGTCGCCTCCTCGCTGACCGACGTGGTACGGGGCGCCAAGTCGCGGATCCGCGACTACCGGCGGGTCCAGGTGCACGCCCTGGTCGACGTCGCCGTGGTGAGCCGGGCGGTGGAGCCGGTGGTGCTCGCCGTCGCCGAGCTGCTGGACAACGCCGCCCGCCACTCGCAGCCCAACACCAATGTCGAGGTCAGCCTCCAGCCCGTGCACAACGGCGCCTGCATCGTGATCGACGACGCCGGCGTCGGCATGGACGGCCAGGAGGTGCAGCGCGCCGCCGCGCTGCTGTCCGGGGAGCGCGCCGTCGACGTCGTCCGGCTCGGCGACCCGCCCCAGTTCGGCTTCGCCGTCATCGGCCTGCTCGCCGCCCGCTACGGCTTCAGCGTCTCCGTGGACACCAGGTCCCCGTACGGCGGTGTGCGCGCCGTGCTCTTCCTGCCCACCGAGCTGCTCACCCACGTCGACGCCGAGGAGCCGGGCGGCCGGGCGGCCGTGGGGCAGGAGCCACGGCAGTCGGGCCTGCACACCCTCCCCTCCCTCCCGACCCGCAAGACCCGCGCCCGCCGGTCCGAGCCCGCCGCGGAGCAGGCGGGCTACCAGCAGGCGGCCTATCAGCAGGCGATCCCTCACCAGCAGGCGGCCCCCTACCAGCAGGCCCCGCACCCGCAGGCGGCACCCCAGCCCGCAGCGCCCGCCCCGGCGCCCCAGGCCCCCTCCGCGCCGACCCACCCGTCGGCGATCGAGGAGGCGTCACGTACGTACGGCTCGACGGCAGGCGGACTGCCCAAGCGCCGCCGTCGGCAGCCCGTCGCCCAGTCGGCGGACGACTGGACCAGGGCCACCCCGGAGCCCGACACCGGCTCCCACCGCGCACGTTCGGCCGAGGAGACGGCCCACCGCATGGGTGCCTTCGCACGCGGCACCCGCTCGGGCCGGGCCGGAAACCAGGACGCCGTCCCCCAAACCGAAGAAGGGAACCGCCAGGCATGAACGACCACATAAACAACGAGCTGGGCTGGATGCTCGACGAGGTCGTGAGGATGCCGGAGGCGCGCCACGCGATCCTGCTCTCGGCGGACGGGATGCTGCGGGCGCACTCCGAGGGCATCGCGCGCGACGAGGCGGAGCGCCAGGCCGCCGCCCTCTCCGGCCTCCAGTCGATCAGCCGCTCCACGGCCGAGTTCTGCGACCGGGAGGAGACCCCCTGGCAGCAGACGCTCGTCGAGTTCGTCGGCGGCTACGTCTTCCTGATCGCCGCCGGACCCGGCGCCTACCTCGCGGTCTCCGCGACCGAGAACGTGGACATGGAGGCGGTCAGCTACCGGATGCAGAAGCTGGTCGACCGGCTCGGCAAGGAGCTGACCAGCCCGCCCCGCCAAGGCGCCCCCCGGCAGGGCATCGGCAGCCCGGCATGACCCCCGGCAGGCGCGAACGAGGACTGGTACGGCCGTATGTCGTGACCGACGGCCGTGCCTATCCGACCCGCAACACCTTTGACCTGGTGACCCTGGTCATGGCCCACCCCGACCGGCCGCTCGCCGGGCTCAGCCCCGAGAAGCGCCGGGTCATGGAGCTGTGCCTCGGCGGCGCCCTCTCGGTCGCCGAGGTCGCCGGGTACCTCCAACTCCCGGTCAGCGTCACCAAGGTCCTGCTCGGCGACCTCGTGGACAGCGGCCACATCTCCACCCGGTCGCCCATCCCCGCGGCCGAGCTGCCCGAGATCCAGCTCCTGCAGGAGGTGCTCGATGGACTCCGCGCTCGCCTCTGACAACGCGGTCTACCTGCCGACGACCGTGCGAACGGCGGTGAAGCTGCTGGTCGTCGGGCACTTCGCGGTCGGCAAGACCACCTTCGTCGGCTCGCTGTCGGAGATCAAGCCGCTGCGCACCGAGGAGACCATGACCCAGGCCGGCGCGTTCGTCGACGACCTGAGCGGCACGGAGGACAAGACCACCACCACCGTGGCCATGGACTTCGGCCGCCTCACCCTGAGCGAGTCGCTGGTCCTGTACCTGTTCGGCGCCCCCGGCCAGCAGCGCTTCACCCGGCTGTGGCAGGACATGACGCGCGGGGCCCTGGGCGCCCTCGTCCTCGCCGACACCCGGCGGCTCGAGCAGTCCTTCCCCGTCATGGCCATCCTCGAGGAGCACGGGCTGCCCTACGCCGTGGCCGTGAACCACTTCGAGGGCGCGCCGCGCTTCGCCGAGGCGGAGGTCCGGGAAGCGCTCGACCTGCTGCCGGAGACGCCGCTCGTCACCTGTGACGCCCGGGACCAGGTCTCCTCCACCCACGCGCTCATCGCCCTCGTGCAGTACCTCCAGAGCCGTCACGCCCAGACCAGCCAGGAGCCTGTGTGACCTACCGCCCCGCCGTCGAGGCCGGAGCCGGAGCCGTGCCGCCCCCGGGCTGCCCCGCGCACGCGGGGCGCCCGGGGCCCGGCAGCCCCGCCCGCCCCGCCGCCCAGGGCCTGCCCCTGTACGGGCCGGACTTCGCCGCCGATCCGCACGCCTTCTACGAGCGGCTGCGCCGGTTCGGGCCGATCGCCCCGGTGGAGCTTTCCCCCGGAGTCGAGGCATATCTGATCACCAGCTACTCCCTCGCGCTGGACGTGCTCCGGGACACCGAGCGGTTCGCCAAGGACCCCCGCGGCTGGCGCGCGCTCAACGAGGGACGGATCCCCCCGGACTGCCCGGTGGGCCCCATGATGATGTACCGGCCCAACGCCCTGTTCAACGACGGGGAGGCACACGCCCGGCTGCGCGGAGTGATCACCGACAGCCTCACCCGGCTGGACCCCTACGCGCTGAGCGAATACGTCGAGCGCAGCGCCGAGACCCTGATCGACGCCTTCGCCGACAAGGGCGAGGCGGACCTGCTGGGCGAGTACGCCGCGGCCGTCCCGCTGCTCGTCTTCAACCGGCTCTTCGGCTACCCCGCCGAACACGGGCTGCGCCTGGTCTCCACGATGGCCAGGCTCTTCGACAGCGGCGAGGACGCGGCGGAGGCCGACCAGGAGCTGCTGGACTACATCGCGGACCTGATCACCACCAAGCGCCGGCGGCCCGGTCCGGACATCACCTCCTGGATGCTGGCCCACCCCGCCCAACTGACCGAGGACGAGCTGAAGCAGCAGCTCATGCTGATCCTGGCCGCCGGCACCGAACCCCAGCTGAACCTGATCGCCAACGCGCTGCGCCTGCTGCTCTCGGACGACCGGTTCGCCGGTGAGCTGTCCGGCGGCAGCATGCCCGTCCAGGACGCCATCGACGAGGTCCTGTGGACCGATCCGCCGATGGCCAACTTCGGGACCCGCTTCGCCCGCCATGACCTGGAGCTGGCGGGCGTACGGATCCGCCGGGGCGAGCCGGTGCTCACCAGCTACGCCGCCGCCAACACGGACCCCGAGCTGACCTCCGGGGGGCGGCTCGGCAACCGGGCCCACCTCGCCTGGAGCATCGGCGCCCACCGCTGCCCCGCCGAGAGCCCGGCCCGGGTGATCGCCTCGGTGGCCATCGAGAAGCTCCTCGACCGGCTGCCGGACGTGCGGCTGGCCGTGCCGGCCGACCAGCTGGCCTGGCGTCCCGGCCCCTTCCACCGCGCGCTGGCGGAGCTGCCGGTCCGCTTCCCCGTCAGCACCGTGGGCCCCGGCAGCACCGTGGGTCCCGCCCGTACCACCGACCCCGCCCGCTCCGCCGAGCCCGCAACGGGCCCCCGGCCCCCGGCCGCGGCCGCCCCCGCGGCCGTCCCGCAGCCGACCGCGCCGAGCCGGACGGAGCCCGGGCAGGCGGCCCAGCGGCGCCGCTGGGCCGCGCTCGCGGCGTGGTGGCGAGGCCAGTGAGCGGGCCGGGCCCGGGGCTGCCCGGCTGACCGCGCCGCCGCCCTCCCCGGGGGGACTGGGCGGCGGTACTGGCGACCGCTTACGATCCTCTCCGTGTCCAAACTGACCGACGTCCCCAAACGGATCCTGATCGGGCGGGCGCTGCGCAGCGACAAGCTGGGAGAAACCCTCCTCCCCAAGCGCATCGCGCTCCCCGTCTTCGCCTCCGACCCGCTGTCCTCCGTCGCTTACGCGCCAGGGCAGGTGATGATCGTTCTCTCGGTGGCGGGTGCGTCGGCCTATCACTACAGCCCCTGGATCACTGTCGCGATCATCGTGCTGATGTTCACGGTGGTCGCCTCGTACCGCCAGAACGTGCACGCCTATCCCAGCGGCGGCGGGGACTACGAGGTCGCCACCACCAACCTCGGCCCCCGGGCGGGCCTGACCGTCGCCAGCGCCCTGCTCGTCGACTACGTCCTGACCGTGGCGGTGTCGATCTCCTCGGGCGTGGAGAACCTGGGGTCCGCCGTCCCTTTCATCGTCGAGCACAAGACGGCGTCCGCGATCGGCATCATCCTGCTGCTGACCCTGATGAACCTGCGCGGTGTGCGCGAGTCCGGCAAGCTGTTCGCGATCCCCACCTACGTCTTCGTCGCCGGCGTCTTCATCATGATCGCCTGGGGCGCCTACCGGGGGCTGATCCTCGGCGACGACATGAAGGCGCCCACCGCCGGCTACGAGATCAAGGCCGAGCACACCGGACTCGCCGGCTTCGCGCTGGTCTTCCTGCTGCTGCGGGCCTTCTCCGACGGCTGCGCCGCGCTCACCGGCGTCGAGGCGATCAGCAACGGCGTGCCGGCCTTCCGCAAGCCCAAGAGCCGCAACGCCGCCACCACCCTGGCGCTGATGGGCGGCCTCGCCGTCACCATGTTCTGCGGGATCATCGCCCTGGCGCTGACCACCGATGTGAAGATGGCCGAGAACCCGGCCAAGGACCTGCTCAAACAGGGCGTGGCGCTCGGTGAGAACTACACCCAGGACCCGGTGATCACCCAGGTCGCGGCGGCCGTCTTCGGCGACGGCTCGCTGCTGTTCGTGGTGCTGGCCGCGGCCACCGCGCTGGTCCTGTTCCTGGCCGCCAACACCGCGTACAACGGCTTCCCGCTGCTCGGCTCGATCCTCGCCCAGGACCGCTACCTCCCGCGCCAGCTCCACACCCGCGGCGACCGGCTCGCCTTCTCCAACGGCATCGTGCTGCTCGCCGGGGCCGCGGCCGTCCTGGTCTACATCTACGGGGCCGACTCGACCCGGCTGATCCAGCTCTACATCGTCGGCGTCTTCGTCTCCTTCACGCTCAGCCAGACCGGCATGGTGCGGCACTGGAACCGCCACCTGGCGACCGAGCAGGACCCCGCGGTGCGCCGCCGGATGCTCCGCTCGCGCGCGATCAACACCTTCGGCGCCTTCTTCACCGGCCTGGTGCTGGCCGTGGTGCTGCTGACCAAGTTCACCCACGGCGCCTGGGTCGCCCTGCTCGGCATGGTCTTCTTCTACGGCGTCATGACCGCGATCCGCCGCCACTACGACAGCGTCTCCGGCGAGCTGTCGGCCTTCGAGGAGGACGAGTTGGAGACCGTGCGCCCCTCCCGGGTGCACTCCATCGTCCTCGTCTCCAAGATCCACAAGCCGACGCTGCGCGCCCTCGCCTACGCCAAGCTGATGCGCTCCCACAAGCTGGAGGCGCTGAGCGTCAGTGTGGACCCGGCCGAGACCAAGGCGCTCCAGGAGGAGTGGACCGAGCGCGGCATAGACGTGCCCCTGAAGATCCTCGACTCGCCCTACCGCGAGATCACCCGGCCGGCCATCGACTACGTCAAGAGCCTGCGCCGGGAGAGCCCCCGCGACGTGATCTCCGTCTTCATCCCGGAGTACGTGGTCGGCCGCTGGTACGAGCACCTGCTGCACAACCAGAGCGCACTGCGCCTCAAGGGCCGGCTGCTGTTCACCCCGGGCGTCATGGTGACCTCGGTGCCCTGGCAGCTGGACTCCTCCGAGCTGGCCCGCAAGCGCGCCCGCAAGCGGGCCGAATGGCATGCGCCGGGCGCCGTGCGGCGCGGGCCGGTGGGGCCGCCCAAGGGCGAGAAGGCGGGCGCCGCAGCGCGGCCGGACGGCGTCAAGGAGCGGCCGGACGGCGCCGCACCGCGGCCGGACGGCGTCACGGAGACGAGGGCCTAGACTGGTGGGCTGGCGCCCCACCCGGGCGCGCCTCCTGACAATCCCCCCGCCCCGACCTCTGGAGCCGAGCCGCCATGCACCGTGAACCCAAGGCGTCGCTGGTCGGCGAGGAGTACGAGGTCGAGGTCGGGCCCGTCGCGCACGGCGGCCACTGCGTCGCCCGCACCTCCGAGGGCCGGGTGCTGTTCGTCCGGCACGCGCTGCCCGGCGAGCGCGTCGTCGCCCGGGTGACCGAGGGCGAGGAGGGATCGCGGTTCCTGCGCGCCGACGCGGTCCGGGTGCTGGACGCCTCCAAGGACCGCGTCGAGGCCCCCTGCCCGTTCTCCGGCCCCGGCCGGTGCGGCGGCTGCGACTGGCAGCACGCGGCCCCGGGCGCCCAGCGCCGGCTGAAGGCCGAGGTGATCACCGAGCAGCTGAGCCGGCTGGCCGGGCTCAGCCCCGAGGAGGCCCGCTGGGACGGCACCGTCGAGCCCGCCCCCGGCGACAAGGTCGCCCGGGGCGAGGTCCCGGCCTGGCGTACGCGCGTCCAGTACGCCGTGGACGAGCAGGGACGCCCCGGCCTGCGCCGCCACCGCTCCCACGAGGTCGAGCCCATCGACCACTGCCTGATCGCCGCCCCCGGCGTCAGCGAACTCGGCGTCGAGAAGCGCGAATGGCCGCAGATCGCGACCGTCGAGGCGATCGCCGCCACGGGCTCCTCCGACCGCCAGGTCGTCCTCACCCCGCGCCCCGGCGGCCGGCTCCCCCTGGTGGAGCTGGACCGTCCCGTCTCCGTCCTGCGCATGGGAGAGCCCCAGAGCCGCGAAGGCACCCGTGCCGTGCACCGGGTCCACGGCCGCCCCTTCGTCCGCGAGCGCGCCGCCGGCCGCACCTGGCGGGTCGGCGAGGGCGGCTTCTGGCAGGTCCACCCCAGGGCCGCCGACGTGCTCGTCGAGGCCGTGATGCAGGGCCTGATGCCGCGCAAGGGCGAGACCGCGCTCGACCTGTACTGCGGCGTCGGCCTCTTCGCGGGCGCCCTCGCCGAACGGGTCGGGGAGCGCGGCGCGGTGCTGGGCATCGAGTCCGGCAAGCGCGCGGTGGAGGACGCCCGCCACAACCTCCGCGACCTCGACCGGGTCCGGATCGAGCACGGCAGGGTCGAGCAGGTCCTGCCCCGCACCGGCATCACCGAGGCCGACCTGATCGTCCTCGACCCGCCCCGCGCCGGCGCTGGCAAGGAGACCGTCACCCGCCTGTCCTCCCTCGGCGCCCGCCGCATCGCCTATGTCGCCTGCGACCCGGCCGCCCTGGCCCGCGACCTCACCTACTTCCGCGACGCCGGCTACACCCCGCGCCGGCTGCGCGCCTTCGACCTCTTCCCGGTGACGCACCACGTGGAGTGCGTGGCGATTCTGGAGCCTGCCGGAAAGAGGCGCTGACCTGCGGTTTGGCGTAGTCCATGCTTCATGCGGATCGCGGCGGCCACGTCGAGGTGGTGCGGGTCCTGGTACGACGACGGCATGCGGACAGGGAAGGACGGCACCACCTCCGGACGGCCCGGAGACCCGGCCAGGACGACGAACTTCTGGCTTCCGTTCGTCCCCTTCTCGGTCAGCAGCCGTCCTCGGGCCTCGGGGCCGCCGCCCGGCAGGCGCAGGCGGAACTCCGGGTACTCGTGGGCCATGGATCGTCCTTTTGCCTGGTCAGGTCGGGTGGGCAGTGTAAGGGGCGGCACTGACCCCGCCAGCCGGCCGATCGCCGTCAGGTGCCCCTGAGCAGACGTTGGGCGGAGCTGTTGATCCACGCCCCGATGGTCTTGCGCAGGCTCTGGTTCTCCGAGAGGTGCGCCTCGTACTGCGGCCAGTGAACGCGGGTCCGCTCGATGGTCTGCACGGTCTCCTGGCGCAGTCGGGCGTCGGTTGTCCCGAATCGGCGGTCAAGGGAGTGCAGGAGTACGGCGTAGTACGTCTCCGGGAGCCTGGTCATGCGGGGTGGTGTCCTGTTCGCGGTGAGCGGACCGGTTAGAGCAACTCTTCGGGCTCGTCGAGTTCATCGAGGGCGTCGAAGTCCAGTGAGTCCAACGAGGGAGTGTCCTCGTAGTCCCACTCCGCCATGCGCCCGAGAAAGTCGTTAAGGTGCTGCTGGATGATCTGCTGACGCAACTGGAGGAAGCCTTCGCGATCTCCCTCGGCGAGGGCCTGACTTGTCTGTCGGCTCATGGTGTGCGAGGCCAATACACGGTCCCAGGTCTCCTCGTCCAGATGGTCAGGACGGTGAGCGAGCAGCGTCGTGATCTCCGAGACGGGGTCTTCCGTGCTGGGCAGGAACAGGCGGTTGGCGGCGTACAGAACCTGCTGTGCGGTGAGCCCGCGAGGAAAGATCACATGGGCCACCGTGGCCGCGGTCTTCTGATCGGCGAGCAGCGTCGAGAGGCTCTGGAGATCGACGGGCACAGCGGTGACCAGGGAGCGGGGGCGCAGGGACCACCAGGAGCTGAGGATGATCTTCGCGGCGGCCTCGTTGGTCCGGAAGCGCTCGATGGTCGGGATCGACGGCTGGGCCTCGGCCATGGCGTCCATCAGCCCCATGATCGAACCGCGCTCGTCACCCTTGCGGATCCGGGCGCACAGGACACGCGCCACTTGCGTGAAGCTGCCCTTGAAAACGGCGGGTCCGGACACGGCCACTCGCCAGTACAGCCGTCGCAGCAAGCGGCGGGTGTTGGGCTCGGGGTCGGGGAAGTGAGCGAAGAAGCGGGTCAGGACGACGAGCAGCGCGCGATAGACGAGCAGTGCGATGTGCGGTACCTCGGCCTCGGCCTGCAGGAAACCGATGGCGCGCACCAGCGCCTCTTCGCCCTCTCCGTAGGCGGCGTACTGGTCCTCGTCCTCGAACTCCGGGGCGGTCCGGCGGCTGGTGGAGCTGAACTCGTTACGGATGTCCCGCGACGGGTCCGGCCCCCGGCGGGCGAGAATCGAGGCGAGGACGGTGTCCGTGTCGATGGTGCCGAAGCCGGTCCTGGCGGCGATGCGGTCGGCGATGCGGGAGAGGTTGAGCCGCTCCGCGGCTCCTTCTTCGGGGCCCGCATAGAGCGCGGAGAAGATCTCCGCGCGGTTGAGGCGCTTCCCGTAGTTGTTCATCCGGTCGAAGATGTCGGTCAGGATGTCGAGATCGTCCTGCCGTACGAGATAGGCGGGCACCTTGTACTGGCGCAGTGCGGTGGCCACCCGATCAGCTTCGTCGAAGAGCTCGGCGACCAGCTCACCCTCCGTGCGGAACCACCCGAGGAGCTTCTTCAGGTCGAAGAGGACGGGCAGTGCGATGTGCTGGGGCTCGCGCGTCTTGGGCTGGGCGATGAACCGCTTCTCCCTGAGGTCGTAGTAGATGGAGAAGGGTTCGTGCAGATGTCCTTCGGGGCTGAGCGCGTTGGCGAGGCTGGTGATGCGCTGCTGCCCGTCCACCACCCAGAAGGCATCCGGAGAGGCCGGCGCGTCGATCTTCAGCTGGCCCAGGGTGAAGGAACGCGCGGGCGTCTTGCGAACCCAGAGGAGCAGGTTTCCGATGGGATAGCCCTTGACGATGCTGTCGAAGAGCCGGAGTACGTCGGTGGTGCCCCAGCGGAAGTCGCGCTGGAAGTGGGGGACGTGAATCCGGCCGCTCCAGGCCTGGGCCACGAGGTCGCCCAGCTCGTACGTGGTGGCGCTCGGCTGCGTTTCCAGGCCTGCCGTGGTCATCTTCGTGTTCCCCTGATCGATGGGTCCCGTGCCGTACACGCTACGACGCACGGCGTCTTCAGTATGACGTGCGCTTGTTAGCAATGTCTACGAGATTCCCAGCGATTCGGTCTGTTGACGTCATCAACACCTTGGTCTTACGGTTCTCGTGAACATAGTGGTGGAATCAATCGTCGTGGGCCATCGCAAAGTGATGAAAGTGCCACAGGAAACCGAAGCGTGGGCATACTCTGCGGGAATCACCGCAGGCGGGCCGGGGCGACCTGTAGTGCGGCGGAGGTGTCATGGGTGGGGACCCGTATGTGTCAGCAAAAGGGGCCGGAGAACGCGAGCGGACGGGGGTGCCGGATCCGTACGGTGACTGGGCTCTCCTGACCTCCGCCATGACGGAGGGCTACGACGCCGTTCCCGACCGGGAACGCAGTCGGCTGCGAAGCTATCTCGAAGCGGTTGTCGCGACCCGTCCGGCGCCGGTGCACACCACCGTCGCCTTCAACGCCGTGTACTTCGGGTACGACCTCGGTGGCGACGGCTACGGCGGAAGCCCGCTGTGCCTCGACGACTTCCCCGTGATCACCTTCGGCGAGTGCGCTCCCGTGCTCCCGGTCGGTGCCATGGTGTGTGTCGCCACCGGGTCGGACCCGCTCTACGCCGAGATCGTCTACCGGGAGGGCGCCCACCCGGAGGTGGGCGCGCTCGGTGACGTACCGGCCTGGGTGTCGGGAGCGCCCGCGGGTGCCGAGGGCCCGGGGAGGCCGGGGGCGGACGCCGCGCCACGGCGCAGGGAGCTACTGCTCCCGGACCTCCACGCCTTCGGGCCGGCCCTGAGCCTGTCACCGGCCCAGCTTCATCGATTACGCACGCGCGGGCGCTGGATCAATGAGGACGGGCATGTCGTCGTCGACGTGTGCTATCCGTCCTCGGAAGCAGGCCGGCGCGACGATCTGACGGCTTACGCGGACCATCTCCTGACGACGGCACGGGAGCAGCTGCTCAGCCCCTTCGTCCCCGTGTCCCTTGCCGCCCTGGTGGGCGGCACGCACGACGACGACCTGCGGGCAGGACTGCTCGGTCTCCTCGACACGGTGCGGGGTGTCCTCAACTCCAGTTCCCTGTTGCGAACCTGGGGTCATTACGCCATGACCCGTACCTCCCTCGCGGACTGCTGGCGGGACACCGGACCGCTGGGCGGCAACGATCTGAGGTCTCTCGTGGCCGCGGTGGAGCGCGCGGCCACCCCGACGAGGCGGCGACACGGCCTCGTCGCTCCGGTCACTGTGTACACAGCGGTCGGACCACGGATTCGCGGTTTCCCCGGGGCGGCGGAACGGCTCAGAGGAGCGGGGTACGCCGCTGCGGTGTGCCGGGCGAACGTGGCGCTCGCCGACGTGGTGCAAGGGGACAGCGACCAGGGTCTGTTCGGGAACGGCTCCCGGATCACCCTCGACGACGCCTTCGAGGGTGGAGGGGTGTGGCGGTCCCATCATCCCGGTGACGCGGAGGCACCCGGAGACCCCCTTGTCCCGGCCGGACGTGGCTGGAACTCCACACTGCCCGCACCGTCAGAGCCGGAAGCAGAAGAGGAGCTGGAACCGGTAGATCTGCCCCTCGCCGACGACGCCTCCCTCGGCACCGGCGAGCTCCTGCGGAGCGACGCGCAGGAAATCGTCTGGCGGGCGCCCCTGCGGCTGGCCCATCTCATCGACGGTTGGTTCCCCCTGCACCCCTTCGTTGCGGAGGAGTTTTGCCAGTCGCACGGCGCGCCCCCCACGCTGCGCCTCGAACTCAACCACGCTGGTGAAGCATTGGACGAGAAGGAGGCGGTTCAGGATGTCACGGCCGAACTCGGCGACCTCTCGGGTCGGTTGACGGGAATCGTCTGGCCCTGCGACTTCTTCCCTGGCCTGACGCTGGAGCTGCGTCGGCTTCGTGGCGACACGGTGATCCGCCTTGCGACGACGCGGCTGAAGGAACGGATCCAGGTCGGCGACCGTGAGACGGGGCACTGTTACGACCCTCGTGTACTCACCAGGGAGGACGTGCCGGGCAGCAGCCGCCATGGCGACAGCTCGGCGGGACTCGGTCCCCGGCAGCTGGTGATGCGCACTGTGCGCCGTTGCGGTCTGCTCACCCTGGACGGCCATGCCCTGATGGACCGCTCGGTCCTGCCGAACGCGGTCTATGGGCGCCTACCGGCCCGGTCACAGGCCGCCGCTCTGGACGCGGCCCTCGCGGAACTGCTCGCGGAACGTCTTCTGGAGCCGGCCCTCGGCAGCCGCGACGCCTGGGGGCAGCCGCACTTCCCGCCGCGTGACGGACAGCGGACCATCCCCCTCATCGGCTACCGCCCCGCCCGGCCGCGGGTGATACGTCCGTGGGACGGTGGCGAACCGGGCGGTGAAGGACTGCGCGGCGGGCAGGTCGTCCCAGGTCATCTGCGCCGCCTGCGGCCGGGGTGTTCGCCCAGCGATGTGCAGCGCGCGGCTTTTCGGGAGCACTGCCGCAGGCTGGGCAAGGCGGACGGCTGGGAACTGCCGTACGGCTACACGTTCGTGACCGAGCACACGCGCGGCGGTTGACCCTTCACCGCTGTCGCGCGTGCATGCCTTCGCCCCTCTCTTCTTCCCGTCACCCACAGAAACGGAGTGCGTGTACATGCAGGACCGCTACCGCGTCGTCACAGGGCCGCCGTGGTCCCCGCCGAGCGTCTCGGCCGAGGACCTCGAAGGCCTGGCCGCCGCGCTCAACGCGTTGGAGTCCCCGGCCGTCGCCGCCTTGAACGACCTCACGGCGGACATGGTGGAACTCGCCTTCAACTCCCTGCGGCCCAAGCATCGCCAAGAGTTGCTCACCAGGCTGGGCATCCGGATGTCGGCCCCTCGACGGGTGAGCAGTGCCCTGTGCCGGGATGTTCTCACCAGGCTGCGGCGCGAGTCGCGGCAGCACGCGTGCACATGCGGGGTCAGGGGACTTACGGTCACCGTGATGAACCAGGTGGGCAACTTCGTCCTGGCACAGGACGGGGAGATGGTTCCCGACCCTGTTGCTCGATGGGGCGCGACGCTGGTCCGGGCCACCGTGTTCGCGTGGTGCAACGCCTCCGTCACCGACGCTCACATCCTTGCCTGGGCGGCGGACCAGGACTGGTTCGGGGCGGCGGCCGGTGACGAGGAGACCGCTCGGCTCGCCGCCGTCGCTGCCGCGGCGCGGCCCCTCGTAGAGGCGTACCCCGACTTCGCCTCCGGAGCGGCGGAAGACGACGAGCTGGCGCTCGCGGAGGACGGGAGACCCGGCGCGCCGACGTCGCCGACCGGCCGGGCACCAGTGCCACCGCGCCGGAGTCCGCGGCAGCGGTCCCCGGCACCTCGCACGAGGAGACCGCTACGGCGTCCGAGGGCGCCGGGACCGAGGAAAGGATGGCTCCGGAGGCGGCTTGTCGGCAGCTGGAGTCCGCCCTCGCGGGGGCCCGCCAGGCCGCGGAGATGGTCACCGACGCGGTCATGGACGGCCGTCCTCCGCAGGACGAGGACCTGGCCTCGCTCGTCGCGCTGGGCACCGCCTTCGATGGCGTGGAGATGGTGTTCCGGGCCGCCGGGATCGAGGGGGTGCCTCGTCGCCTGGAAGACATGACGCGCGCCGCACGCGCGCACCGGACAGCACAGGAGCGTGACCTCCAGGCCCGCGAGCTGCTGCGGGAACTGCTGGATGTCGCCTGCCGCCCGGACAGCTCCGCCGCTGCCGCCGCTGCCGCCGAGGCCGTGCGCGGGGCGGCCCGCCGCCTGTTGGACATGCCGGTGTGGGAGCAGTCGCAACGCGAGGAGAGCGCCGCGCTCGCTGCCCTGGCCCGCCTCATCAGGCTGGGGCGGCAGGCGGATGCCGCGACGGAGATCCTGGCACTGCAGGCGCAGGTCGTACGGGTCCTGCCAGCGTGTGCCATGGCGGTGCTGATCGCTCCTGAGCTGACGCTGGACCAGCCGGTGGACGGTGACCCACACCCCGCCGGGGCCGAGGCGCACGGCACCGCCAAGCCCGCCGACGCCGAGACGACCGCAAAACGCGGAACCGTACAGTCGGCCGCACCGTACGAGGAGACCGCCCCCCAGTCCGCCTCCGAGCCGGAAGCCACGACGACCGCCGGGCCGATCCACGCCCCGGACGCACACGCCGCGCCGGCCGCCGACAGCGACCCGGCGCCCCCCACGTCCGCTGACGCGTCCGTCCAGGCGCCCGCCGAACCCACGGTCTCTCCCGCTGAGGAGACGCCCGTCCGGGAAGTGGCCCCGGCCGCGGGTGACGACTCCGACGACTCCGACGAGTCCGCGGCCGAGCGGGCCCTGGCGCAGCTGGTCGTCGAGCGGCGCTTCGGACTCGCCCACCATGTGGCGAGGGCCGCCGGACATCCCGGGCCCCAGGTGGCGGCGCTCCGCCTGGCCGGTGCCGCCGCGCTGCTCACCTCCGGGGACAGCCAGAGTGCCCGGCTGACCGCCGACCTGCTCCAGGAGTACGGCGGATACGCGGGTCAGGACACCGAGGGCAGCGAACTCCTCCTGCTGCCTGCCCTGCTGCGTACCGCGCTGATCACCGGCGACCACGCTGCGGGCGCTCAGCTCAAGGCGCTGGTGCCCCGGCTCCCGGACCGGCTCGGGGAGGCGGCGACCGACGTCGCCGACCGTGCCCTCAGCGGCGCCTTGATGATCGCCTCGCCGCTGGTCGCCGACGTCTCCGAGACGGAGGCCCGGCTGCGGGAGCTGCGCGAGCAGAGCCGTGCTCTGCTTGCGCCGCAGCGGCTGCGTTTCGCACGGGCGACGGAGATCGCCAAGCGCTGGCTCGCCCCCGACGACGGAATGCTCGGATCGCTGCTCACGACCGTCGCCGGTGACAACCGCGACGCGCTGCAGCAGGTGCGGGACCAGGCCGACCGGCTGTCGAAACTGGCCGAGGTCAACAGTGAGATCGACCGTATGGACCGTAAGTACCGCTCGTCCAGCGGCAAGCCGCTCCAGGGTTCCGGGCGGCAGGACCTGGTGCATCTGGTGGAGCGGGCCGTCAGCCTGGTCAAGGAGTGGTGCCTGGCGGTCGACGGCGCCCGTCGCGGCGACCGTTCCGACGGCAGCCGGGCGGTCAAGGAGATCTCCTCCCTGCGCCAGTCCCTGCTGGACGGCAGGGAAGCGGCGCTGAGCGAACTGGAGCGGTTGGCGCGGCGCCCGGACGCCCTCTCGGGCGCTATGGCCTGGGCGGCCCACGCCTCGATGGGAGAGTTGTTCGCTCTGCTGGCCGGCGACACCGTGACCACGCGTTCCGGCGGTCCGTTCGACTCCGAACTCGTCCTCGATGCGGAGCTGTTGAAGGTTCAGGACACCCGAGACGGGCAACCGTCGCTCGGCGAGCTGCTGATCGCCGTCGAACGGAGCTGGCAGGTCGCCATCGACGAGCGGCTCTCGCACGACGCCTTCACCGCGGCCCGTGACATCGTCGAGCTGGCCGGACGAGGGCTGCTGCCCGCTGCCCGGGCCGGGGAGTTCGTCCCGCCCACGGAAGCCGAGATCGGTGACAGGGAGACCGCCCGGCGCCTGCAGCTGCGGAAGGCACACGGCGAACTCGTCGCCGAGCTGCACCGCGCGCAGGCCGACGGCGCCGTGACCGAGGACCAGGATCTGGGCCTTCAGGAGCTGCTGGCCGACGCCCACAACCGCCTCGAAGGTGCCGACGGGGACGCCCTGTTGCACGTGCGGCGGGCGCTCGACACCGTACGGAGCGACCTGCCTGCCTTCCGGCAGCAGGCGGCGGACCGGATCCGGGCCCGGCTCGACGCCCTGGACCCCTCCGGGGAGGAGCGGGCCCAGGTCCTGCGACGCCTGGAGACGAACGACCTGGCCACTGCCGCCGACCTCGTCTACTTCCTGGAGATCGGCGAACCCGTCCCGGAGATCGAGGGCGGCGAGTCCCATCTGACCGAGTTCTTCCCGGCCGTGCCCGATGGGCTGCCCGGAGGCATCGACCACGACCTCGTGGAGATGGTCCGGTCCGGCGGCAAGCATCCGATGGTCCCCGTCCTGGACTACGGCGGCCTCTCCACCGACGAGGCGGCGCTGGCGGCCGGTGCTCTCGACGAGTGGCGCGCGCTCGCCGCCACCGAGCGGAAGGACCGGCTCCAGGTGGCTCCGACACGGCAGGTGCCGCCCCTCCTCAAGCTCCTCGGCTACGACGCCAAGAGCGCCAGGCCGCTCGACGACCGGTCCCAGCACCGGCGGGAATACCGTCTCTTCGAAGCGACCGGGGTGGAGATCAACGGCAGGGCGAAGGCGCCCGCGTTCGGGTCGCAGATCACGGAGCAGGGCGGCAACCTGCGGGTGATGATGGTCTGGGGCAGGCCGCCCGCCAAGGTCGTCATGAGCTGGGCGGAGCGCGACACCAGTGGAGCGAGCCTTCTCGTCGTCTACTTCGGCACGCTGAGCCGTGAGGCCCGCGTCGAACTCGCCGTCGGCTCCGACCGGTTGCAGCCGCTGCTGGTCGTGGACGACGCCGCCCTCGCCTATCTCGCGGCCCGCGGCGACCGCCAGGTCAGCACCGCCACGCAGACCCTGCTGCCCTTTTCCGGTGTCAACCCGTACATCAGGGAGAAGCGCGGCCGGATCGGCGGCGAGATGTTCTACGGCCGCGACGCCGAACGCAAGAGCATCCTCGATCCGCGCGGCACCCAGGTCATCTACGGCGGCCGGGGCCTGGGTAAGTCGGCTCTGCTCGCCGACGCCGGGGAACGGTTCACGGAACAACGTCCCGGCTATCAGCAGGCGGTGTACGTCAACCTCGACCAGGAGAACATCGGCAAAGGCAGCTCGCGCGGGCCGGAGGCGCTGTGGAGCGTCCTGCTGCGGGAGCTTTCCGTGGCACAGGTACTCGACGACCGGTCGCAGGGGCGCGGAAAGCGGCAGGAGATCTCGGAGCGGGTGCGCGCCGGCATCCGGGCATGGCTGGACGGGGACTCGCGGCGCCGTCTGCTGATCCTGCTCGACGAGTGCGACCAGTTCTTCGAGGCCGACGCCCCGCGCTTCGACCAGACCAAGAAACTAAAGGGCCTCGGGTCCGACACCAAGGACCGCGCCAAGGTCGTCTTCGCCGGACTGCACTCCGTTCAGCGCTTCTCCAAGCTCGCGAGCAACGGGCCGTTCGGCCACCTCGCTCAGACCCCGAAGGTGATCGGCCCGCTGGCTCCCCAGTCGGCGGCGGAGCTGCTGGTCGAGCCGATGAGGGCGCTCGGGTTCGAGTTCAAGGACCTGGATCTCGTCAATCGTGTGCTCGGCTACTGCTCCTACCAGCCTTTCCTGCTGCAGATGTTCGGGCACCGGCTGGTCGAGCTGATGCACCGCAAGCGGGCGCGGCGCGGAGCCGAGGGACCTCCTTACGAGGTGAAGGTGACCGACATCGAGGTCGTGGAGTCGGACGCCGCGCTCCGGGACGGCATCTCGGCGGCCTTCAAGGACACGCTGAGCCTCGACCACCGCTACGACGTGATCGCCAATGTGATGGCGTACCACGCCCGGCATCACGGACTGGAGGTGCGGCTGAGCGACACCGAGCTGCGCGAGGAGTGCGAGACGTATTGGCGCAAGGGGTTCGAGCAGCTCGACACCGAGGGTTTCCGCGCCTATCTCTCCGAGATGGTCGGTCTCGGCATCCTCGCGCCCAACCACGACGGCCTGGGCTGGCATCTGCGCGGTCCCAACGCCCTGCGCATGATCGGTACCTCCCACGAGGTGGAGGCCCGTCTGCTCAGGGCCGAGCAGGACTGTGAACTCCAGGAGAGCATTGTGCAGGAGGGTCGCCCCGAGCTGCCCGACGGCCGGCCTGCTCCGCTGACCAACACCCAGCTCGACGACCTTCTGGGCGAGCGGTCCAATCGGACCAGGGTCGTCCTCGGCACCACCGCCACCGGAGTCACCGACGTCGCCCGCACCTTACGTACGATCGCCGGACCGATCGACGGCTGGACACTGCCGCCCGTGGGCAAGCCCAGCGTCTACAAGCAGGAACTCACCGGCGGACGCCCCCGCGAACGACGGGTCGTCATCAGCGACTTCGTCAACTACCGGGACCCTGTCCGGCCCGAGACCTGCCGTGAAGCCGTCGACCTGGCCAAGACGTTGTTGCCCGCCACCCCGGGGGTCACCCGAGCGGTCGTCCTCGTCACCGACCCAGCCCAGCTCGCCCTGTGGCGCTCCCTGCTGACGGGAACCGAACCCATCTCGGCCGCTCCGGTGGTGCTGCGTCGCCATGATCGCCGCAGCCTGCGCGGCTGGACCCAGCGCGTCAACATGTTCCATACGGAGGACCGTCTGGACCGTCTCCACGAACTGACCGGCGGCTGGCCGCTCCTGGTCGTCCGAGCCCACCGCCTGTACGAGGAACTGAGCGACCCCGACGAGGTGTTGCGCCGCCTGGCCGGCCTTCGCTCGGACCGGGCCGAGGCCCGCGACTTCGCGGAGGCGACCGGCGTGTACACGGACCCGCTGCTGACTGCCGGGTACCGCGCCCTCGACGACGAGTTCAGGGACGGCCTCTTCGACCTGGAGGGCGCGGTGACCGCTGTCGCGCTCAAGATCGATGACGAGGACGAGGCCCGGTGGATCGTCACCTGCCTCGACGCCCTCCAGGTGTTCGACCGCGAGGACACCCAGATGCGCCTGGAACCGGTGCTCCGGGAGTGTGTGGCGCTGCGCGGGTGAGACCGGCTGACAGGGTGTGACACCGTACCGGCCGCCCGGGCACCCGGGCGGCCGGTACGTGTGTACCTTCACGCTGCGACTACGGATGCGTGTGGAGCGTTCCCGAGGCGTTTCCTCGCTTGTCTCGATCCCCATCACGACGCTGTGACCCACTCGGGCGCGCTCCAGGCTGCACCAGTTCCGTGAACTGTGAACTGACGAGGTATCGGCCCATGCGTTTCGTAGCTGATGATGCGGCCGTTCTTCGGTCCGCATGTGCAGTCGTCACTGAGAAGAACGCGGGCGTAGGAGAGAGGGGGATACGTCCGTGCCCACTCGGCACTCCACCGGGGTGGCATTGACGTTGACGATCTCGAGGCGGCGCCCGGTGGAGTCCTCCAGCACCTGAGTGTCGCATCGCACGTTGTCGAGCCTGCGCCAGTCATCGAACAGAGGTATCACCTCACCGAGGCCGGCTCGTACGTCGTGCTCGATCAGACTCTGCCCGACAGGGTCTCGGATGAGACCGATACGGGTCGTCCCGTTCAGCAGGTCTTCAAACCGATGTATCCCGCGCTGTCGGCGAGAGCTCGCTCCAGGTGCGCTCGGTGGGCCGGAGGCAGTGAGGCGAGGATCGGATGCTGTCGGTGTCGGCGGGGGACCAGTTGGCCGGGACTCCCTCCGGAACGTCGGAGCCGACCACTACGGTGGAGGGTCCGGATGCCGCCGAGGTGCTGGGGAGGGGGCGCGGGCATGCGCAGGGTGCCACCGGAGATGTTCCGGTTCACGACGGTGGAGAGGTCCGACCTGTACGGGGCGGTGCTGGAGGCCTTCGGCGTGGCCGGCGAGCACCTGGAGACGGCGCTGGGGCTCGACGCGGTGCGCGAGCGGCTGCGCGCGGTGGGCTGGGCGGCGGCAGTCGAGGACGAAGAGCTGCACGAGGCACTCAAGAAGCTCGTGCAGTGGGAGCTTCTGGACGTCGTGCACAACCACGCGGAGAACTACCGCACGGCCGAGGAATACGAGCGTCGCAACCTCCAGTACTCACTGACCCGTCGGGGCGAGGCCGCCCTCGCCGGAGTACGGCACGCGCTGGAGGTGCTGGCCTCCACGGGGGCGCTGCAGACGGCCGTGCTGGAGGCCATCGCCGACCGCCTGGACGAGCTCTGCCTGCTGTCCGGCGAACCCGCCTCGGCCGACCGCCGGATCTTCACTACCTTGCGCGAGCTGGAGGGACACTCGGAGGCCCTGGTGGAGAACACCAAGGCGTTCAACGCTGAACTGCAGCGCCTGGTGCGCGCCGAGGGCGCGGATCTGGCGGTGTTCCGCGAGGTCAAGGCCGCGACTGTCGCGTATCTGCAGGAGTTCCTGGTCAACCTCGACCGGCGCGGGCAGGCGGTCGCCGCCGCCGTGGCCCGGGTGGAGGAGCGGGGGACCGCCGTGCTGCGCGAGCGGGCCCTGCGCGGGGCCGAGCTGCCGCCGGTGGCCGGTGCGAACCCCGCGGCCGGCTGGCTGGAGAGCAGGCGGGCGCGGTGGGCGGGTCTGCGGGCATGGTTCCTGCCGCACGACGGGACACGGCCCCGGATCGAGCAGCTGCACGACATCGCCCGGCGGGCCATCGTCTCGCTCCTGCAGGTCCTGGAGCGGATCAACGAGTCACGGCGCCGTTCCTCCAGCGCGGTGCAGGACTTCCGGGAGCTGGCGCGCTGGTTCGCCGGGGCGCCCGCGGAGGAGGACCTGCACCGGCTGTGGTCGGCGGCCTTCGGGCTCGGCTCGGCACGTCACGCCCACCTCGCCCACCCGGATCCGGAGTTGATCCCGTCGTCCCAGTCCTGGTCAGAGGCCCCGCCCGTGGAGGTGTCGGCGCTGCTGCGGACCAGCGGAAGGACGGAGCGCTTCACCCGCACGGCCAAGGTGCGGGACGTCGCGGCGGTCAGGGCCGAGCGTGCGGAGCGGGCCCGCGCGGAGCGTGCGGAACTCGCGCGCGCCTGGGAGGCGCTGAAGACGGACGGTCCCGTACGCCTGTCCTCCTTCGGCACGCTGGAGCCCGCCGTCTTCCATCGGTTGCTCGACCTGCTGGGCCGGGCCCTGTCCGCCCGCCCGGACGCGAGCGGCCTGCGGCGCGCCATGACGGGGGACGGCCGGGTGGAGATCGCGCTGTCTCCGTCTCCCGACGAGCGCACCGCCGTACTGCGCACGACGAAGGGCACCCTGACCGGACCGGACTACGTCGTCCACTTCACGGCGGTGGGCGGAGCGAGCGCCGTTCCGCGCGTCCGCGGCGCGCGGCAGGAGGCGGCCGGATGAGTACCCTCGCCAACCAACTCGCGTCCGCGGAACGGGAGGAAGTCGCCCGCGCCATCCGTATCCTGCTGGCCAGACCCCTGCTGACCGAGGCTGCCGACCCGGCCGGCTTCGAACTCGTCCGCCGCCGACGCGAGCCGCTGGCCCAGTGGTTCGACTACACCTGCGGCTGGAGCCTGGTGGTGGAGCCCCGCCGAGGGTACGCCCGCCTCACCAAGGTCCGCGCCGACCCGGACGGCTCCCGTCCGGCCCGCAGGGCGCGCACCGGCCGGGCCCCGTTCGACCGCCGGCGTTACGTGCTGCTGTGCGTGACCGCCGCCGAGCTGCTGTCGATGCCGATGACGACCATCGGCATGCTCGCCGACCGGGTCGTTCAGGCCACGGCGGCCGACCGGGCGCTGGCCGCATTCGACCCGGTTCACAAGCCGGAGCGGATGGCGTTCGTCGACGTCCTGAAGCTGCTGGAGTCGTACGACGTGCTGCGCGCGGTCGACGGCACCACCGAGGCGTACGTCGAGTCCGCGGAGGCCAAAGTCCTCTACCGCGTGGACACCACGCTGCTCATGCGGCTGCCCGCCGCGCCCGTCGGCGCCTCCCGGCTCGCCGTACCCCCGGACGAGGTGCCGATACGGTTCGAGTCCCTCCTCATCGGTCTCGTACGGGAGCGCCGTTACGGCGGGTCGCTCGCCGAGGGGACGACGGACGAGGCACACGGCGAGACCGCCGCCACGGACACGCAACGCAACCTGAAGCTGCGCCACTCGGTCCTGCGCCGCCTCTTCGACGACCCCGTGCTCCACCGGACGGACCTCACCGACGACGAGCTGGCGTACGCCACCTCCCTGACCGGACGCCAGATCCTGCGCCGTTCGGTCGAGCAGGCCGGCTTCCTCCTGGAGGAGCGAGCCGAGGGCTTCCTGCTCGTGGACCCGGACGGGCTCGCCACCGATATCCGCTTCCCCGACGACACGTCGACTGCCAGGGTCGCCGCGCTGCTCCTCCTGGAGCCGCTGTGCGCCGCGCCCGCCGGACTGCTGCCCGAGCAGCTCGCCGAGGCGGGAGCGAATCTGCTGCGCCGCTTCCCGCGCTGGGCCAAGGCGTATCAGTCCGAGGACGGCGCTGCCCGGCTGGCCGACGACGCCGTACGCGTCCTGCGTGACGTCGGCCTGGTGCGCCGGGCCAGGGGTCGGGTCGTCGCGTGCCCGGCCGCGTACCGCTACCGCCTGACGGAGACGGCGAGTCCGGATCCGGAAGGCAGTGAACGCAGTCAAGGAGAACAGCAGTGAGCGTCACAGAGCTTCCGCTTCCCCGGCGGCCGGAGCCCACCGAGCCGGACGAGGCACCTGCGACGGGCGACGCCGTCAGCCGATGGCAGCCGCACCGGGCGGGCATCCTCAACGTCTGGCGCTACTACGACGAGACGTTCACCTTCCACCGGGGCCGCCTGCTGCTGCGCGGCCAGAACGGTTCGGGCAAGTCCAAGGCGCTGGAGCTGCTGCTGCCCTTCCTCTTCGACGCCAGTCTCCGCCCCAACCGCCTGTCCACGTTCGGTGGTTCGGAACGCACCATGCACTGGAACCTGCTGGGCGAGGGCGCCTCCGGCAAGACCCGCGTCGGGTATGTGTGGATGGAGTTCCGTCGGGTCGGCGACGACGGCACCGAGCGGTGGTTCGGCTGCGGGGCGCGCCTGCAGGCGAGCGTACACACCAGCACGGTGCACGCCGACTACTTCACCACCCGCTCCAGAATCGCCGACCCCGAGGGTGTGCTCCTGGTCAACGAGGCGGGACAGCCACTGACCCGGGCCGCCCTCGCCGAAGCCGTGCGTGATCGCGGAGAGGTCCATGCCTCGGCCACCGACTACCGCACCGCCGTACGGCGTGAACTCTTCGCCGGCATGGGGGAGCAGCGTTACGAGTCACTGCTGTCCGCCCTGCTCCAGCTGCGCCAGCCCAAACTGTCCGAAAGGCTCGACCCGTCCCTGCTCTCCACCCTGCTGTCCCGCGCTCTGCCCCCGCTGGGCGAGGGAGAGATCGCCGAACTCGCCGAGGGATTCGAGCGGCTGGACCGGCAGCGCGAACACCTCAAGCGGCTCGACGAGGAGGTGACGGCGGCCGAGACCGTCGCTTCCCGGCAGCGCGCCTACGCGCGACGGGTCCTGCGCGCCGGTTCCGCCGCGCTGATCTCGGCCACCACCGAGATGGACAACCTCACCCGCGTCGCCCGCCAGAGCGCCGCGCAGCTCGAACAGGCGCTGACGGAGCGGGAGTCCGCGCAGGGCCGGCGTGAGGAACAGGAGCTGCGCGCACATGCCCTGGAGGAGACCATCGAGGGCCTGCGCGAGAGTGACGCGTACAAACAGGGCGAGGAACTCGACCGGCTCCGCCGTCGTACCGAAGACGCGACAGGAACCGCCCGGCGGCGACGAGCCACCGCCCAGGACGCTCAGCACCAGGCGGAGGAGGACCAGCGGCACGCCGACGAGGCGGCGAGCCAGGCCCGCACGCTCGACGAGCACGCGCGCGAGGCCGCCGCGGACGCACACCGGTCGGCTCGGGCAGCAGGGCTGGAGTCCATCCACCACGAGACGAGGACGATCCTGGACGCGGATTCCGGGATGGCCCTGCCCGACAGCACGGGACGCGACCAGGACTCCCCTGGCCCGCGCACGACTGCCGAGAACGGGGCGCGCCAAGCCCGTCGGCTGCTGCGCGGCGCGGTCACCGCCCGACGGCAGCAGGTCACCCTCGTCACCACGGCGATCGACGAGCACGATCGCGCGGTACGCGACCGACGCGCCGCCGAGGAACTGCTGGACGAGGCCCGCAACCGGCTCGCGCAGGCGATCGCCCGGCGGGACGAGGCGGCCGCCGCCTGGGACGACGCCCTCGCCGCGCAGGCGGAACGGCTGCTCGCCTGGGCCGAGGGCTGCGCTGAACTGCGTATCACCGACTCCGAGGAACTGAGGGTCAGAGCGGCGGACGAGGCCGCGGTGACCGCCCTGACCGAAGCCGCCGCGCGTCCGCTGGAACAGAAGATCGCCACGGCGGAGGCCACCACCCGAGCCGCACGTCAGAGCCTGCGGGACGAGCGTGGCCGACTGGCGGAGGAAGTACGACGGCTCAGCGGCGAGACCGACCTGCCGCCGGTGCCCCCGCCCACCCGCACCACCGTCCGCACGGCGACGGCGGGAGCACCCCTGTGGCGGTTGGTCGCTTTCCGCGAAGGCTTCCCACTCGCCGGGCAGGCCGCCGTAGAGGCAGCACTGGAGGCGTCGGGCCTCCTGGACGCCTGGGTCAGCCCCTACGACGGGATCACCCTGCCGGGGCACGACACCCGCGCCGAGGCGGCCCTATCCGTGACCGCGCCGGGGCCCAGCCTGCTGGAGGTGCTGGAGCCCGAGGCCGACATCCCTGTCCCGGCCGACACCGTGACCCGCATCCTCGCCGGTGTCGCGTACGGGACGACGCTGCCGGGCGGGCACCCCGCGGCCGTCTCCGCCGACGGCGCCTGGCGTCTCGCGCTCGCCACCGGTACATGGAGCAAGCCGGAGCCGACCTACATCGGCGCCCTCGCACGGCAGCGGGCCCGACAGCGCAGGATCGGCGAACTGACCGACCGCATCGCTGAGACCGATGCCTCGCTCGCCACCTTCGACGACCAGCTGCGCGGCCTCGCCGCCCGCCGCGCCCGGCTTGACGCCGACCGCGCCGCCCGCCCCGACCACCGGGAACTCGACGCCCGACGGCGTGACCGGGACCGAGCCGAGGAGAGGGTGGCCGCTCGGGACGACGCCGTGCGCGACGCCGCGGGGCGTCTGGCGCGGTGCGAGAGCGAGGTGGCGGGTGCTCTGCGCACGCTCGACCGCAGTGCCGCGGAACACGGGCTGCCCACTGACCGCGACCGGTTGCGCGAACTGTCCTCCGCCATCGACGAGTTCCGGGACACCGCCGACAGCTGGGTGGACGCCCGCCTCGCCGCGACCGCCGCCGCCGACCGGGCCCACCAGAGGGCCGTACAGGCAGACCGTTCGCGCCGGACCGCCGAGGCACGGGCCGAGGACGCGGGCGCCGCAGAAGCGGAAGCGGCGGGGCTGAAGGCGCGCCTGGACGCGGTGGAGGCCACCGTCGGCGAGGACTACCGGCAGATCGTCGCACGCGTCGCCGAGGCGCGCGCCGAGCTGCGCCGCTGCCGTGAGGAGGTCCGCCGGGCGGCTGATCTCCTGTTGCGCCTGGAAGGACGTATCGGAGAACTTCGGGCCACCAGCGCCCAGGACGCCGAAGGACGGGAACGGGCCGTCGCCACCCGGGACGCCGCGGCAGAGCGATTCCGGCACCTGTGCCTGGCCGGGCTGGCCGAGGATGCCGGCATCACACCCGAACTCGATGCCGCGGACGGCACGAAGGCCACCCTGGAGGCCGCCCGCGCCACAGCCGCCGAGTGGGCGAGCATCCCGCACGCTCCGCGGAACCTGGGTGATGCCGCGAGCCGCCTGTCCGAAGCGGTCCACGAGGCCCGCCAGCGCCTCGGCGCCCGCGCCGACCTGGACCTGGAACCGGACGACGACATCCAGCTCTTCACCGCCACTCTGGACGGCGTACGCGTGGGAGCGACGGGCATGCTCACCGCGCTCACCCAGGAGCGCGACCGCAGCCGGGACGACATCACCACCGCGGAACGGCGCCTGTTCGACCAGATCCTCACCGGCGACATCCGCCGCCACCTCGCGGCGCGCATCCGTCAGGCCGGTGAACTGGTCGACCGGATGAACGGACACCTGGAGCGGGTCCGCACCGCCTCCAACGTCGCCGTCCAACTCGTGTGGGACGTCCGTCCGGACCTCCCGGACAGCACCCGCACCGCCCGGCAGCTGCTGCTGAAGGACCCCGGCCGGGTCACCGAGACCGACCGGGAGGCCCTGCACGCGTTCTTCCGCGCCCGTATCGAGGAGGCCAAGGGCAGCGAAACGGCCGCGAGCTGGGAGGAGCAGCTCGGTGAGGTGCTCGACTACACGGCCTGGCACCGCTTCACCGTCCGCCTCGACCGGGCGAACGGGTCCGGGTGGCAGCCCCTGACCAAGAAGCTGCACGGCGCGCTCTCCGGCGGAGAGAAAGCCATCGCCCTTCACCTGCCGCTGTTCGCCGCCGTCGCCGCCCACTACGAGGCAGTGCCCCTCGCACCCCGGCCGATCCTGCTGGACGAGGTCTTCGTCGGCGTCGACACGGTAAACCGCGGACAGGTCTTCGCGCTGCTCACCGCACTCGACCTGGACCTCATGGTCACCTCCGACCACGAGTGGTGCACCTACGGCGAACTGCCCGGCATCGCCGTCCATCAACTCCTCACCGACGCGGCCGACGACGCGGTCACCAGCGCGCGCTTCGTGTGGAACGGCACGGACCTGGAGGCAGGATGACTCGCCCGGATCCGGCTCCGGGCGAACGCACCCTGCGCCGCCCCGAACTCCGCTCGCTCTGGCACACGGTCCACGACCGCCTGTCCTCCGGCCGCCCTGTCACACGCGTTCGGCTCGGACCGCTCGACGAGGCCCAGCGCGAAGCCCTGGCCGACCTGCTCGGCCTCGACCGGCTGCCGGACGCCCGGCCCTCCGTCGCTCTGGCCCGGCTGGAAGAAGCCGTCACCGAGCTGTGTGGCCGTACCGTCAGGGAAACCGTCACCGAACTCGTCGGCCCTCTCGGTGACCGAGCGGGCGAACGGCGTCGCCTGGAGGGCGAGCGCACCAGGCTGTGGACCTGGCTGGCCGGCCACGACACCGTGAGGGCCCAGCCCGCGCTGTCGGACTGGGTTGCCTCCTGCCGAGCCGCCGGGCTGGTCGGAGCCTCACCGGAACACACCCGAGCGCTGCTCACAGACGCGCTCACCGTGCTCGGGGAGCTACCTGCCCGCGCGGAGCCACTGCCCGTCTTCGCCGCCCGAGTCCTGAACGGTCACTCACACGCACTTGACGACGGCACTCCGCTGTCGACCCTCGTCCTGCGCGCCCTGGCAACCCTTTACGACACCGCCGTGCCGCAGTCCGCGGCGGAACGGCGTGCGTTGTGGGCTCGCGCGGGTGTCGCCGATGACGACCTGTCCGCCACCGTCCTCGTCGCCGGTCTGCGCCCGTTCGGCGACGGTCCGCTCGCCCGTGTGTCCCGAGTGTGCGCCGAGGCTGGACAGGCCGCCAGCCTCACCCTCGCCCAACTGCGCACCCCAGGCGAGTTCACGCTGGCCCTTGCCCCCACGCCCGTCGTCCACGCCGTGGAGAACCCCAGCATCCTGGCTCTCGCGGTGCGCCGCTTCGGCGCGGACTGCCCGCCGCTCGTGTGCACGTCCGGCTGGCCCAACAGCGCGGCCATCCATCTCCTCCGCCTTCTCGCGGACCAGGGCGCCGCCCTCCGGTACCACGGCGACTTCGACGGAGAAGGCGTTCGCATCGCCGCGTATCTCCTGGACAAGACGCCGGTCCAACCCTGGCGCATGACGGCCGCGGACTACCGTGCCGCGGTCGCGCGCACACCGAAGGGCCCTCAGCCCGGCCGACTCACCGCGGCACCCTGGGACCCCGAACTGACGCGCGCCATGACCGAGCATGGCACCGCAGTGGTCGAGGAACTGGTGGCCGACGTCTTGTTGGCAGATCTCGCTGCAGCGGTTCGGTAAGGATGCCGGCTGGTCGCTCACGCTCGTTTGACGCTCTGGGTACCCAAGGAGCCCCTTTGCGGCGACGCAGTTCGATGCTTGTACCGCCGCAGCGGGCGCACTTCGGCGGACGGGGCGTCCCGCAGAGCCTCCAGGGTCGCGTCCGCCTGTACACCGTACGGCGTGGCGATGCCCGTCTCCTCGCCCTTTCCGCGGTGGCACTACACGAGGGCTCTGGCGATCAGTGCGCCGGCCGGCCACCAGCCGCTGCGGCGGCCGGTCAGGTGAGGCCGTGTGCCGTTTTACCGACCTGGACGGAGAAACATCCACCTTCGACCTGCACGCCCGGTTCACCACGGGGGCCGGCCGCATCCACTTCCGCCTGGTCCCGGAGGAACGGACGATCCGCCTCGCTCACATCGGCAGCAAGATCCGTCCGGACCTGTGATCCTCCTCAGCCGACCCTGTGGCGATGTCAACGGCGGACCAGCGGCGCGGTGGGGCCTGCCTGCGCACAGCGGTGGCGCGTCGCGGGTTGTCAGCCGCGGCCTGAGACGTGCCCATAGTGTGCGATTCAGGTCCGCGGCCGCTCGACGTCCGCGCGGATCGCGCGCATGATCGGGGCGACCTCGGCGGCGGTGAAGCCGACCTTGGTGCTGGTGCCGTCGCCCTTGATGACGAGGCTGATGCCGGCGGCGGTGGTCGGGGTGAACCAGGAGCAGCGAGGGCGACCTCAACCGCCTAGGCTGTTTTCTGGGTGCCGGAGCCCGGGCGCCGGTCGACGGGGGTCCGGACGCGGGCCACCTGTCGGGCATCGCCACCGCCGAGCGCCTCGGCGGCCGCGTGGCGTGGCAGACCGCGTACCTCCTCGCCGGGCGGGCCAGCCGCGAGGCCTGGCACCGTCGCGGTCTCACACCGGGCCCTCTTCCGCGTCCGCCGTTGTTCTCGAAGGAGCGCCTCCATGTCCGCCTCCGACAGCATGTCCGCATCCGACAACATCGCCCTGGTCCGCAGGCTCTACGAGTCCCAGGCCGCTCCGGCCGTCCTCGAGGAGGTCATCGACCCGGACATTGTCTGGGACATCACGCCCGGTTTCCCGGGTGGCGGTGTGTACAAGGGGTTCGAGAGCGTGGGCCGGGATTTCTTCGGCCCGCTCTTCGAGCGGTTCGACACGTTCTATCCCGTGGGTGAGGAGTACTACGCGGACGACGACGGCCATGTCTTCGTCCTCGGCCACTACCACTGCGAGACCAGGCAGAGCGACCGAGTGGACGCCAGGTTCGTCCACATCTGGACCGCCCGCGACGGCAGGCTCGTCAAGCTGAGGCAGGCCGCCGACAGCCTCGTCGTCGACCGGGCGCTGAACGGCTGACACGGTCCGGAAGCGAGCGTCGACGCTCCCCGGGGCGTCGCGCCGGTCGTCCTCGGGGCGGCCACCGTCCCCCGTTCGTAGGAAGATTAGGAAGATACGGAAGACGGAACGGTTCGCCGGTGCGGCGCGGGAGATACGTTCCGGGGCATGAGCGCATCCGGACTGCGGCCGGTCGTCACGGAGTTGAGGCTGTCGGCCTTCAAGACGCACTGCCGCGCGGCCTTTCCCCTGGGGCCGCTGACGTTGATCGCCGGACCCAGCGGAAGCGGTAAGTCCGGTGTGTTGGAGGCGTACACGGCGCTCGCGCGCCTGGCGGGCGGACAGCGGTTGGAGGAGGTGTTCCGCGATCCGGCGGGGTACGTCCCGCGGCGGGCGCGGCCGGACGGGCAGGGGCGGCGGGGGTTCCGGATCGGCTGCACGGTGGACGGCCCGGTGGGGCCGGTGCGGCTGGATGTGGCCGTGCAGGCGGAGCCCGAGCTGCGGATCGTGGGCGAGCGGATGACGGGCGCGGGGGAGACCCTGCTGGAGACGGCGCTGCGCGACCCGGGGCGGCGCCGGGTGCAGGCCGCCTGGCACACGGCGGGGGCGGTCGCGGTCACCCGGGCCCCGCTGCCCGACGACCGGCTGGCGACCGCGCTGCTGCCGCTGCGGGTGGCGGGCAAGACCGAGGGGCAGCGGCTCGCGCTGGCCGCCGCCGAGCAGGTGGTCATCGCGCTGCGGTCCGTCTTCGCGTGCGACCCGCGGCCGGAGCGGATGCGGGCGCCCGCGCCGCCGCGGGACGGGCGGCTGCGGGGCGGCTGCGAGAACCTCGCGGCGGTGCTGCGGCGCACCAGCCGGGAGTGCGGCACCCGGCACGCGGCGCTGGTCAGGGCGGTCCGGGCGGGCTGCACCGGGCCGGTGGAGGACCTGGTCACGGCGGAGTGCCCGGCGGGCGGGGCGGTGCGGGCCCTGCTGGCGCAGGGGGAGCTGGGGGCGATGCCCGTCGAGCGGCTGGGGGACGGGGAGCTGCGCTACATCGCGCTGGCTCTGGTGCTGCTCACCGGCCCGGGCGTGCTGGAGATGGACCCGGTGACGGATGTGCTCGCGGCGCGGCAGGTGCTGACGGTGCTGGCCGACGGGTTCGACCGGTGCCTGGACCGGCGGCAGGCGCGGGCGCTGCTGGGGGTCGCGGCGCGGATGTGCGCGCGGGGGCACATCCGTCTGGTGGGGACGGTGGCGGAGCCGCCGGTGGCGGACCTGCCGGATGCGGAGGAAGGCGCCGGGGCGACAGTGGTACACCTGGGGTGTGAGCGAGGCACGAGAGTACCCACAGCCGGATGAGTCGCAGGGCCAGGAGCGGGACGTGCGGGCGCTGCAGCGCCGGCTCGCAGCGTTCGCCGCGGCGCGCGACTGGCAGCCGTACCACACGCCCAAGAACCTGGCCACGGCGCTGAGCGTCGAGGCGTCGGAGCTGGTGGAGATCTTCCAGTGGCTGACGCCGGAGGAGTCGGCGCGGGTGATGGAGGACGAGAAGAGCGCGGCCCGGGTGGAGGACGAGGTCGCCGACGTGCTGGCGTATCTGCTCCAGTTCTGCGAGGTGTTGGGGATCGACGCGCTGGCGGCTCTCGCCGCCAAGATCGACCGCAATGAGGTCCGTTTCCCGGCCGCCAGGCGGTAAGGATCTTCGTTTTGTCACTCTGAGTAGTGACGAAGTTATCCACAACGCAACTGTTGTCAACAAATTCCTGAATTCCCCTAGCTTTTCGGCCTGTTAGTCATCACTCTGGGTAGTGGAGGAGTGACGGGTGCGGGAAGTCCGTTGAGAGGGGATCGGGGCATGGACGCGATGCGGCTGATCGGTGTCACTCGGCACGCCCTGGCGCAGGCCGGGACCGTGCATGACATCGTGGCCGAGGCCTGGCAGATACAGGCGCTCGCGGAGGCGATCGGTGGCCACTTCGTGGTCAGCGGTCCGGTGGCCGCGCGCGCGGAGGCGCGTGGCCTGTGCGAGGCGGGGAGCAGGGCGCGCGGGGTCCTGTTCCGCCCCGCGCTGCACTACCCCGCCCGGCGCGGCGGGGGCTTACGGGCCGCCGAGCTGTCGGAGGTGCGGGATCCGAGGGGGGTGCTGCTGGCCCTCGGCGATCTGCTCGCGGAGGCGGGTTTCGCGCTGGTCGGCGTCGCCTCCAACACGGACGAGGAGGCGCTGTACTGGCAGTGTGTCGAGGCGATCGACGCGGCGGACGAGGCGCGGGACCGGGTGCACGGGATGCTCCGGCACCTCACGGTGCTGGAGTGGGGTGGCGCGGCATGACAGTGCAGGATGGGACGCATGGATCTGCGAATCTTCACCGAGCCCCAGCAGGGGGCGAGCTACGACACCCTGCTCAGCGTCGCCAAGGCCACGGAGGACCTCGGCTTCGACGCCTTCTTCCGCTCCGACCACTATCTGAGCATGGGGGATGCCGACGGGCTGCCCGGCCCCACCGACGCGTGGATCACCCTGGCCGGGATCGCCCGCGAGACCCGGCGGATCCGGCTCGGCACGCTGATGACGGCCGCCACCTTCCGGCTGCCCGGCGTGCTCGCGATCCAGGTGGCGCAGGTGGACCAGATGTCCGGCGGCCGCGTGGAGCTGGGCCTGGGCGCCGGCTGGTACGAGGAGGAGCACCGGGCCTACGGCATCCCCTTCCCGGCGGAGAAGTTCGCCAGGCTGGAGGAGCAGCTGGCCATCGTCACCGGCCTGTGGCGGACTCCGGTCGGCGAGACCTTCGGATACGAGGGGACGTACTACCAGCTCGCCGACTCGCCCGCGCTGCCCAAGCCCGCGCAGCAGCGGGTGCCCGTGCTGATCGGCGGCCACGGGAAGACCCGCACCCCCCGCCTCGCGGGGCAGTACGCGGACGAGTTCAATATGCCGTTCGCCTCGGCGGAGGACAGTGAGCGGCAGTTCGAGCGGGTGCGCGCGGCGGCCGAGGCCGCCGGCCGCAAGGGCGACGACCTGGTGTACTCCAACGCGCTGGTGGTCTGCGTGGGCAAGGACGACGCCGAGGTCGCCCGGCGGGCCGACGCCATCGGACGCCAGGTGGACGAGTTGAAGGAGAACGGTCTGGCGGGCTCGCCGGCCGAGGTCGTCGACAAGATCGGCCGCTATGCGCAGGCCGGCTCGTCCCGGATCTATCTCCAGATTCTGGACCTCGACGACCTCGATCACCTGGAGCTGATTTCATCCCAGGTCCAGGCCCAGCTGGGCTGAGCCGCCCGCCGAGCACGCCCTGGGCCATGAGAGGCCCCGGGCCGTGAGCACGACCCCGGGCCGTGAGCACGACCCCGGGCCGTGAGCACGACCCCGAGCTAGGAGCACCCGTGATGTCTGCCCGCCGTACGCCACTGGCCGCCGCCCTGGAGGAGGGGCCGCTCGTCCTCGACGGCGGGCTGTCCAACCAGCTGGAGGCCCAGGGCTGTGACCTGTCCGACGAGCTGTGGTCGGCCCGGCTGCTGGCCGACGACCCGCGGCAGATCGAGGCGGCCCACGCGGCGTATGCGCGGGCGGGCGCGCGGGTGCTGATCACCAGCAGCTATCAGGCGACCTACCAGGGCTTCGCCCGTCGCGGGGTGACGGAGAAGGAGGCCACGGGGCTGCTGGAGCGCAGCGTGGAGCTGGCGCGCCGGGCCGCCGAGGGCGCGGGCGGCGGCGTGGACCGGCCGGTGTGGGTGGCCGCGTCCGTCGGCCCGTACGGGGCGATGCTGGCGGACGGCAGCGAGTACCGGGGGCGCTACGGGCTGAGCGTCGAGGAGCTGGAGCGGTTCCACCGGCCGCGGATCGAGGCGCTGGCCGCGGCCGGGCCCGATGTGCTCGCGCTGGAGACGGTGCCGGACGCCGACGAGGCCGAGGCGCTGCTGCGGGCGGTCGACGGCTGCGGGGTGCCGGTGTGGCTCTCGTACAGCATCGCGGGCGAGCACACGCGGGCCGGGCAGCCGCTGCGCGAGGCCTTCGCCCTGGCGGCGGGGAATGACCAGGTGCTGGCCGTGGGCGTCAACTGCTGCGAGCCGGGCGACGCCGACCGGGCGGTGGAGATCGCCGCCGAGGCCACGGGCAAGCCGGTGGTGGTCTATCCGAACAGCGGCGAGGAGTGGGACGCCAGGGCCCGCGGCTGGCGCGGTCGGTCGACGTTCGACCCGGCGCGGGTGAAGGCGTGGCACGACGGGGGCGCGCGGCTCATCGGCGGCTGCTGCCGGGTGGGGCCGGACCGGATCGCGGAGCTGGCGGCCGTGCTGACCGACGCTCGGAAGTGAGGGGTGGGTGCGGCTCCGTCCGGAGTCGCGCGCGGCCCGGACACACCTGAAAGTGAGCCCGGGTCGCATCGACAAGGCAGGACCTTTCTGGACTTGCCGGTCCATTTTTGAGTCCCTACGGTGCACCACGTCGACGCCTTCGGACTGGGCTCGGCGACCACTCAGGGAGAGGCAACCGCCATGCACGCGATCCACATCCGGAACCACGGCGGTCCGGAGGTCATGACCTGGACCGAACGTCCCGATCCAGCGCCGGGCCCCGGGGAAGCGCTCGTCCGGCTCGGCGTCGCAGGGGTCAACTACATGGACGTGGGCGCACGGTCGGTGGGCGGCCCGGGCTGGGCCGCCCCGACGGTCCTGGGCGTCGAGGGCATGGGCTACGTGAGCGCCGTCGGTGACGGGGTCGACGACCTGGCCGTGGGTGACCGGGTGGCCTGGTTCTACCACCCGGGCAGCTACGCGGAGGTGCTGTCCATCCCCGTGGACTCGCTGGTGAAGGTCCCGGACGAGGTGCCGGACGAGACCGCGGCCGCCGTGATGATGCAGGGATTGACCGCGAACCACTTCACCACCGAGACCTACGCGATCAAGCCTGGGGACACGGCCGTGGTGCACGCCGCGGCCGGTGGCGTGGGTCTTCTGCTGACGCAGATGATCAAGGCCAGGGGCGGCAGGGTGATCGGCCTGGTGTCGCGGGAGGAAAAGGTGGCCGTGGCCGAGGAGGCCGGAGCGGACCACGTCCTGGTGTCGGCCGGGGGCGGGTTCGAGGACCGGGTGAAGGAGCTGACCGGCGGCGAGGGCGCGCATGTGGTGTACGACGGCGGTGGCACCTCCACCTTCCGGTCTTCCCAGCTGTCCCTGCGGTTGCACGGTGTGCACGCCTACTACGGACCCTTCATGGGCGTCCCGTCGATCTCCGTGACCGATCTGCCGAAGAGCACTCTGCTGACCTATCCGGTCGTGCACCACCACGTGCCCACGCGGGAAGCCCTGGTCGAGCGGAGCGCCGAGGTCTTCGACATGATCAGGAAGGGGCAGGTCACCCCGCGCATCGGAGGGCGCTACGCCCTCTCGGAGGCCGCCAAGGCGCACGCGGACCTCGAGTCCCGCAGGACGACCGGGAAGCTGCTGCTCATTCCCTGAACACGCGGGTAGGACAGCGAATCCGAGGCAGCGAATCCGAAGCAGCTAATCCCGAGCAGCGAGTTCGAAGCAGCGAATCCGAAGCAGCGAGTTCGGAACAGGGAGGATCTCGTGGCGTTGACGCGCAAGGGCGCCGCCACCAAGCAGCGCATCATCGAAGGCACCGCCTCGGAGATCCGGCGGCACGGCGTGTTCGCCATGACCCTCGACGACGTCATGGAGCGCACGTCGACCAGCAAGAGCCAGCTGTTCCACTACTTCCCCGGCGGGAAGGAGGAACTGCTGCTGGCCGTGGCCCGCCATGAGGCGGCCCGGGTGATCAGCGACCAGCAGCCGGAGCTCTCCGCCCTCACCTCGTGGTCCGCCTGGCAGGACTGGCGCGACAAGGTGGTCTCCCGCTACCGCGAGCAGGGCAGGGACTGTCCGCTCCAGGTGGCCGTCTCCCAGGTCGGACCGGCCACGGAGGGCGCGCAGGCCGTGGCCACGGAACTCCTTGAGCAGTGGCAGCACGAATTGGCCACGGGCATCCGCCATATGCAGGGCCTCGGCGAGGTGGACACCGATCTGGACGCGGACCACAGCGCGGCAGCGCTGCTGGCCGGTATTCAGGGCGGAGTGCTGATCTTCATGTCGACGGGTCGGCTGACACATCTGGAAGCCGCCCTGGACCAGGGCATCGCTTCCCTGCGGCGCCGGGCCACTTCCCGAAGGTCCCGAGCGGTCGTCCCGCACAACCCGTGGGCTGGACAAAACGATTAGGAACGCGGGGGTGGTCCGGCGATACTCGGACGGGTGTTCCTGACGATATCCACCACCGGCACAGCCGAGCGCCCCGCGACCGACCTCGGGTTCCTGCTGCACAAGCATCCCGACAACGCGCAGCGGTTCTCGACCTCCCACGGCACGGCCCACGTCTTCTACCCCGAGGCGGACAGCGAGCGCTGCACGGCGGCGCTGCTGCTGGAGGTGGATCCGGTGGCGCTGGTGCGGCGGGGCCGGGGGAAGGGCCGGGGCGGCGCTCCGGACGCGGCCCTGGGGAACTACGTCAACGACCGCCCCTACGCCGCCTCGTCGCTGCTCGCCGTCGCGCTCAGCAGCGTCTTCTCCAGCGCCCTCAAGGGCCGGTGCAAGGCGCGGCCCGAGCTGCCCGAGCGGACCATGCCGCTGCGGATCGAGGTGCCCGCCCTCCCCGCGCGCGGCGGCGCCGAGCTGGTGGTGCGGCTCTTCGAGCCGCTGGGCTGGGCGGTGACGGCCGAGCCGGTGCCGCTGGACCCGCGGTTCCCGCAGTGGGGCGACTCCCGCTACGTACGGCTGGTCCTGGAGGGCGAGCTGCGGCTGGCCGAGGCGCTGCGCCAGCTGTATGTGCTGCTGCCGGTGCTCGACGACGCCAAGCACTACTGGGTGGCCCCGGACGAGGTGGACAAGCTGCTCGCCTCCGGCGAGGGCTGGCTCGAACACCACCCCGAGCAGCGGCTCATCACCAGCCGCTACCTGGCCCGCCGCTGGTCGCTCACGCGCAGCGCGCTGGAGCGGCTGGAGCTGGTGCGGCTCGCGGAGGCGGACGACACGGAGGTGGAGGAGATCGACAACGCCGTCGACGAGCGGCACGACACCGAGGAGAAGCCGGTGCCGCTGGCCGTGCGGCGGCGCGAGGCGATCCTCGACGCACTCCGCTCGGCCGAGGCCGCCCGGGTGCTCGACCTGGGCTGCGGGCAGGGGCAGTTGGTGGGCGCGCTCCTCAAGGACCCACGGTTCACCGAGATCGTCGGCGTCGACGTGTCGATGCGCGCGCTGAACGAGGCGGCCCGGCGGCTGCGCCTGGACCGGATGGGTGAGCGCCGCTCGTCGCGCGTCAAGCTGCTCCAGGGGTCGCTGGCGTACACCGACGGCCGCCTGCGCGGATACGACGCGGCGGTGCTCAGCGAGGTGATCGAGCACCTGGACCCGCCGCGGCTGCCCGCCCTGGAGTACGCGGTGTTCGGCGCCGCCCGGCCCCGCACGGTCGTGGTGACCACGCCTAACGTGGAGTACAACGTGCGGTGGGAGACCCTGCCCGCCGGGCGGGCGCGCCACCCCGACCACCGCTTCGAGTGGACGCGGGAGGAGTTCCGCGGCTGGGCGCGGGCCGTCGCCGCACGCCATGGCTACGCCGTGGAGTTCCGGCCCGTCGGCCCCGACGACCCCGAGGTCGGCCCCCCGACCCAGCTCGCGCTGTTCCGCCTCGGCACAGAGACCGGCACAGGGACCCGCACGGAAACCAGCACAGGGACCCGTACAGGGACCCGTACAGGGACCAGCACAGGGACCAGCACAGGGACCAGCACAGGGACCAGCACAGGGACCCGTACGGAAACCAGCACGGAAACCAGCACGGAAACCAGCACGGAAACCAGCACGGAAACCCACAGCAGCACCGGCACCGACACCACCACCGGCACCACCACCGCGAAGGAGACGGCCGCATGACCACCGCCAAGCGCGGCCTCGCCGTGCCCGACCTCTCCCTCGTGGTGCTCATCGGCACCACCGGCTCCGGCAAGTCCACCTTCGCCCGGCGCCACTTCCTGCCCACCCAGATCGTCTCCTCCGACGTCTGCCGGGGTCTGGTCGCCGACGACGAGAACGACCAGAGCGCCACCCCCGACGCCTTCGACGTGCTCCACTACATCGCGGGCAAGCGGCTTGCCGCCGGGCGGCTCACCGTCGTCGACGCGACCAACGTCCAGCCCCAGGCCCGCCGCAGCCTGATCGAGCTCGCCCGCGAACACGACGTGCTGCCCGTCGCCATCGTCCTCGACGTGCCGGAGGGCGTCTGCGCGCGGCGCAACGCCGAGCGGCCCGACCGGGCGGACCTGCCCGCCCATGTCATCCCCCGCCAGCGGCGCGAGCTGCGCCGGTCGCTGAAGTCCCTGGAGCGCGAGGGCTTCCGCAAGGTGCACATCCTGCGCGGCGAGGAGGAGGTGGCGGCCGCCGAGGTCGTCACCGAGCGCCGCTACAACGACCTGCGCCATCTGACCGGGCCGTTCGACATCATCGGCGACGTCCACGGCTGCCGCTCGGAGCTGGAGACCCTGCTCGGCAGGCTCGGCTACGTACTGCGCCGCGACCCCCTCGGCCGCCCCGTCGACGCCACCCACCCCGAGGGCCGCACGGCCGTCTTCGTCGGCGACCTCGTCGACCGCGGGCCCGACAGCCCGGGCGTGCTGCGCCTGGTGATGGGCATGGTCGCCTCGGGCGCCGCGCTGTGCGTGCCCGGCAACCACGAGAACAAGCTCGGCCGCTACCTGGGGGGCCGCAACGTCCGGAACACCCACGGCCTGGCCGAGACCATCGAGCAGCTGGAGAAGGAGGACGCCACCGACCCCGCCTTCCGCGAGCGGATGCGGGAGTTCATCGCCTCGCTCGTCAGCCACTACGTGCTGGACGGCGGCGCCCTGGTGGTCTGCCACGCCGGGCTGCCCGAGAAGTACCACGGCCGCACCTCCGGCCGGGTCCGCTCGCACGCGCTCTACGGCGACACGACCGGCGAGACCGACGAGTTCGGCCTGCCCGTGCGCTACCCGTGGGCCGAGGACTACCGCGGTCGCGCCGCCGTCGTCTACGGCCACACCCCCACCCCGCGGGCGTCCTGGCTGAACAACACCATCTGCCTCGACACCGGCTGTGTCTTCGGCGGCAGGATGACCGCCCTGCGCTGGCCCGAGCGCGAGCTGGTGGACGTCCCCGCCGAGCGGGTCTGGTACGAGCCCGTCAAGCCGCTGGCGACCGAGGGCCCGGGAGGCGCCGACGGCCGCCCGCTCGACCTGAAGGACGTGCACGGCCGCCGGGTCGTCGAGACCCGTCACATGGGCCGCGTCGCCGTGAAGGAGGAGAACGCGGCGGCGGCGCTGGAGGTCATGAGCCGCTTCGCGATCGACCCCCGGCTGCTCCCGTACCTCCCGCCGACCATGGCCCCCTGCGCCACCTCGCGCGAACCCGGCTACCTGGAGCACCCGGCGGAGGCGTTCGCCGCCTACCGGGCGGACGGGGTGCGCGAGGTGGTGTGCGAGGAGAAGCACATGGGGTCGCGTGCGGTGGTGCTGGTCTGCCGCGACGAGGAGGTGGCGGGCGAGCGCTTCGGCACGCCCGAGGGCGTGTCCGGCGCGCTGTACACGCGCACGGGCCGGCCGTTCTTCGACGACCCGGCGATGACCGAGCGCGTCCTGCGCCGGCTGCGCGCCACCATCGGCCACGAGGGCCTGTGGGAGGATCTGGACACCGACTGGCTGCTGCTCGACGCCGAGCTGATGCCCTGGTCGCTGAAGGCGGAGGGGTTGCTGCGCAACCAGTACGCGGCCGTGGGCGCGGCCGCCGGCGCCGCGTTCCCCGGGGCGCTGGCCGCCCTGGAGTCGGCCGCCGCGCGCGGCGTGGAGGTGACCGCCCTGCTCGGCAAGCAGCGCGAGCGGGCCTCGGACGCGGCCGCCTTCACCGAGGCGTACCGCCGCTACTGCTGGCCGGTCGGCGACCCGCGGCGCGGCTGGCCGGGCGAGGAGCGGGAGACCGGCCGCCGCGCGGTGGGGGCGCGCGGCACGGACGGGCTGGACGGCATCCGGCTGGCGCCGTTCCAGATCCTGGCGGCGCGCGGCCGCAGCCTCGCCGCGCTGCCCCACGACCAGCAGCTCGCGATGATCGACCGGCTCATCGAGCGGGAGGAGCTCGACGTCTACGCCAACAACTCCATCTGCGCCTTCACCCCGAAGTATGTGAACCGGCTGCTCGCCCCCACCCGCCGGCTGGTCGTCGACACCGAGGACGAGGCGTCGGTCGCCGAGGGCGTGCGGTGGTGGCTGGAGCTGACGGAGGCCGGCGGCGAGGGCATGGTGGTCAAACCGCTGCAGGGGCTCGTCCGCAAGGGAGACGGCCGCCTGGTGCAGCCCGGCGTCAAGTGCCGCGGCCGCGAGTACCTCCGGATCATCTACGGCCCGGAGTACACCCGCCCCGAGCACCTGGACCGGCTGCGGGAGCGGCACCTGGGCCACAAGCGGTCGCTCGCGCTGCGCGAGTACGCGCTCGGGCTCGAGGCGCTGGACCGGCTGGCGGACGGGGAGCCGCTGTGGCGGGTCCACGAGGCGGTCTTCGGCGTGCTGGCCCTGGAGTCCGAGCCGGTGGACCCCCGGCTGTAGCCGGGCCGGCCGCACGGGGTGCCGGTGTCCGCCGGTGTCCATGCCGCACCGGCACCCCTCGCGGGCGCGTCAGCCGGGCCAGGTGCCGGTCAGACGGCGCACGGCGGTGGCCCCGGCGCGGTCGACGGCGGCCTTGACCACGGAGAAGATGGCGCCCTGCAGCGCGGTGGCGAGCAGTACCTCACCCCAGGCGCGTTCCTCGTCGGTGGCGCCGGGGGCGTCATCCTCGTGACCGAGCAGTTTCCAGGTCTTGTTGAACACCGCTCTGGCGGCCATCCCGCTGACCGCGCCCAGGACGAAACCCACCGGCTTGTATGCGATCTTCGACGCCTTCACCCGGCGCACCCCTTTCCATGGCGTTCGTGCTCGCTGATCGGGCGAGTACCCACAACGGCCCACTTCAGGGCGGGGCTACAGCAGGCGCCGCAGCAGCAGCCCCGGGGCGCGCCGGGTGAGCCAGGCGCTGAGCAGGCCGATGGCGGCGCCGGTGGCGACGTCGCTGGGGTAGTGGGCGCCCGACTGGACCCGCTCGACGGACACCATGGCCGCCGGCACGGCACAGGCGACTCCGGCGGCCGGCCAGGTGGGCGCGACGGCGGCGGTGAAGGCGACCGCGGCCGCGGTGTGTCCGGAGGGGAAGGACGAGGAGTCGGGACGGTCCTCGACCTCGTCGTGCGGAAACCACTCCTTCGGCGGCCTCGGCCGGTCGGCGACCTGCTTGCACAGGCCGTTGGAGACCAGCTGGGCCATCGTGAGCGCGGCTACCCCCGCGGCCGCCGCCTTCCGGCCCCGCCACCCGCCGAACGCGGCCATCGCCGCGGCGGCGCCGCACCACAGTTTCGCGCTCTCCGCCGCCTCCTCCACACCCGACAGCACCCGGCCGACGCCGCTCGGAACGCGTGAGCCCGTCCGCCGCGCCACGACCCGGTCGGTCTCGTGCAATTTCTCCAGCAACCTCATGAGCTGCGCATATCCCAGTGACGGCCGGTACACACCCGCCCATTCCCGCCGTGCCACGTGCTACTCCAGCCGGCGGCGGTCCTCCTCGTCCCACGTGCGGACATCGCGCGGCTCGACGTACGGCTCCTCGTGGGGCGGGTACCCGCCGACGACGGCGCGCTGGCGGGCGGCCTCGGCGTCGAACTCCAGGCCCAGCAGGATGGCGATATTGGTGATCCACAACCACACCAGGAAGACGATCACACCGGCGAAGGTGCCGTAGGTCTTGTTGTACGAGGCGAAATTCGCCACGTAGGAGGCGAACCCCGCCGAGGCGAGCATCCAGATGACCAGGGCGAGGAAGCTGCCCGGCGTGATCCACTTGAAGCCGCGTACCTTCGCGTTGGGGCTGGCCCAGTACAGGATCGCGATCATGAGGATGACCAGGAGGATCAGGACCGGCCACTTCGCGATCGACCACACGGTCAGCGCCGTGTGGCCGACCCCGAGCAGGTCGCCGGCGCGGCGGGCCAGGGGTCCGGTGAAGACCACGATCAGGGCGCTGATCACCGCGAGGACCATCAGCGCGACGGTGAGGGCCAGCCGCAAGGGCAGCACCTTCCACATCGGGCGGCCTTCCGGTATGTCGTAGACGGCGTTGGAGGCGCGGATGAACGCGGCCACGTAGCCGGAGGCCGACCAGATGGCCAGGGCCAGGCCGACGACCGCCATGACGGACCCGACGCCGGCGTTGCCCTGGAGCTGCCGCACCGCCTTGCGGATCACATCGCGGGCGGCGCCCGGGGTGAGCTGCTGCACGTTGTCCAGGACCGCGCTGGTGGCCGACTGCCCGGCGACGCCCAGCAGGGAGACCAGCACCAGCAGCGCGGGGAACAGCGCCAGGATGGCGTAATAGGTCAGGGCCGCCGCACGGTCGGTCAGCTCGTCGTCCTTGAACTCCTTGAACGTTCCGCGCAGCACCGCCCACCACGACTTCTTCGGCATCTGGGCCGGAGTGTCCGGTGCCCTGCGCTCCACCGCCGGATCCGGACCGAAGTCCTCCGGCTCCTCCGCCCGCTTGCGTCCCAGTCTCTTGAACTTCGCCATGAGCAGGCGGGTAACCACAAAAGGCCCAGTCACCCGGTGTCGGCCCCGGTCACCTCTGGGCGACGGCCGCCGGGCGGCGGGCGCGGAAGGCGCGGCGGTAGTCGTGCGGTGGCACTCCCACCGCGCGGGTGAAGTGGCGCCGCAGATTGGCCGCCGTGCCCAGGCCGCACAGCTCCGCCACCCGGTCCACCGGCAGGTCCCCGCCCTCCAGCAGCTCCCGGGCCCGTGCGATGCGCTGGGCCTGCAGCCAGCGCAGCGGCGTGGTGCCGGTGGCGGCGTGGAAGCGCCGGGCCAGGGTGCGGGGGCTGGTGTGGGCGCGGCGGGCCAGGTCGGCGACGGTCAGCGGGGTGTGCAGGCGCTCGGTGGCCCAGTGCAGCAGCGGGGCGAGCGAGTCGTCGGTGCGCTCCGGCAGCGGCGCCTCGATGTACTGGGCCTGGCCGCCCGGCCGGTGGGCGGGCGCGACCAGCTGCCGCGCCAGGGCGTTGGCGGCCGCGCTGCCGAAGTCCTCGCGCACCAGGTGCAGGCACACGTCGATGCACGCGGTCGACCCCGCCCCCGTGAGCACGTCGCCGTGGTCCACGTACAGCACGGAGGGATCGACTCGCACCGCCGGGTAGCGCTCGGCGAGCAGCGCCGCGTACATCCAGTGGGTGGCGGCCGTGCGGCCGTCGAGGAGTCCGGTGGCGGCGAGCGTGAAGGCGCCCGAGCACAGCGACACCACGCGGGCGCCGCGCCGGTGGGCCTCGCGCAGCGCGTCGACGAGTTCGCCGGGCGGGTCGCCGCGCACATCGGCGGAGGCCGGGACGATCACCGTGTCCGCGGTGATCAGCTCCTCGATCCCGTACGGCGTGTGCGCGGCGAACCAGGATCGGGTGGCGACCGGACCGCTGTCCGGGCCGATCCCGCAGACCCGCAAGTCGTACCAGCCTTCGGGCAGTTCGGGGCGGTCGGTGCCGAAGACGTGGCAGGGCACGGCCAGATCGAAGATCGGCATACCGGCGGTGACGGCGAGGGCTATGGAGGGCATGGCAGAAATGTAGCGGGTGCTGTCACTCTTGCCACTCGTGAGCCCGTGCCGCGCCGTCGATGCTGGATGGGCATGAAGATCCCTTCCACCAAGGCACAGGGGAGCGGTGTGCCCCCCGCCCCCCTCCCCGGCCCCGATCCCGATCCCCGGCCCGAGTCCGGTACTGTCCCCGGGGCCGATCCCGGCCCCGAACCCGATCCCCGTCGCTGGCTGATACTCGCCGTGGCGTCCACGGCGCAGTTCCTCGCCGTGCTCGACCTGATCGCCGTGAACATCGCCTTCCCGGCGATCGGCGCGGACTTCCGCTCCGCCGCCACCGCCGAGCTCTCCTGGGTCCTGAACGCCTACACCATCGTGCTGGCGGCGCTGCTGGTCCCGGCGGGCAGGCTCGCCGACGAGACGGGCAGGCGCCGTTCGTTCCTGCTGGGCATGGCCCTGTTCGGGCTGGCCTCGATCGGCTGCGGGGCGGCCCCCGGCCTGGGCTGGCTGATCGCGGCCCGTGTGGTGCAGGGCGTGGCGGCGGCGGTCGTGGTGCCCACCTCCCTCTCGCTGGCGCTGCCCGCCTTCGCGCCGCGCGAGCAGGCCACGGCCGTGGGGGTGTGGACCGCGGTCAGTGCGGTGGCGGCGAGCTCGGGGCCGGTGGTGGGCGGGCTGCTCGCGGCCCTCGACTGGCGGTGGATCTTCCTGATCAACGCCCCGGTGGTGCTGGGCGCGATAGCGGCGGGCCTGCGCCTCCTGCCCCGCACCGAGCCCGTACGGCCTGGTCAGGCCGCCGAGCCCGTACGCACCGAGCCCGTACCCGCCGAGGGCGTGCGGGCCGAGCCCGTACGCCCCCGCGCCGTCCGCCGCCTCGATCCGCTCGGCACCCTGCTGGTGCTCGTGGCAACCGGCTCCCTGACCACGGCGTGCGTCCAGGCGCCGGAGTGGGGGTACGCCGCGCCCGCCACCCTCGCCTTCCTGGGTGCGGGCGTCGTGGCGGGCGCGCTGTGCGCGGCGCATGCGCGGCGGCACCCGGACCCGGTGGTGGACCCGGCGCTGTTCCGCACGCGGGGGTTCACCACCGCCGCCCTCGGCCTGCTCAGCTACTTCCTCGCCTATTCGGCGATCCTGCTCGCCGCGACCTGGATGTTCTCCGGCGTGTGGGGCTACTCGACGCGCCGCGCGGGCCTGGCCGTCGCTCCCTGGCCGCTGACGGTGCTGGTCGTCTCCGCCTTGTCGGGCCGGATCGTCCGGGCCCTGGGGGAGCGGCGCGGGGCCGTGCTGGGGGCCGTCGCCTTCACCGCAGCGCCGCTGTGGTGGCTCGTCGCGGCGGGCCCGTCCGGCGACGGGGCGCACTACGCGGCCGGCTTTCTGCCGGGTCTTGTGCTCGCCGGGATCGGTGCGGGCCTGTACCAGCCGGTCATGTTCGCCGCGGCCGGGCTGCTTCCCGCCCGGCGGCTGTCCGTGGGTTCCGGCGTGCTGATGATGTCGCGGCAGGGCGGCACCGCGCTGGGCGTCGCGGCCCTGGTGGTGGTCACCGGCGGCGCCCGGCAGCCCGGCCTGGCGGACCTGCGCGCGGGCTGGGTCTTCGCGGCCGTGGCCGCCGCGGTCGCGGCACTCGCGGGCGCGGTGTTCCGCACCGCCGACGACAAGGCGGCGAGGCGCCATTGACGTGCCTGTGACAGGTGCCTAACGTTCTGTCGCCCATGTCGGTCGCGGGGCTTCCGCACCACCCGCCCGCCGTGCCATGACGGAGCGGACCCGATGTGAGGGTGTTCTCCGCGAGCCGGACGACGCACGTATCGATACGCGGCTCCGCCGCGTGGCACCGAGCGGGGAGGGCGGATGAGTCTCTTCGAGGGCGGCAGGCCGTTCCTGCACGCGCTCCCCGCCCAGGACCGGCGCGCGCTGCTCGCGCTCGGCAGACGCCGCACGTACGAGCCCTCCCAAATAGTGCTGCGCGAGCACGACCGCACGACCTTCGTCGTCGCCATCACCTCCGGCTGGGCCACCGTCTCGGTGGAGACCGAGCGCGGCGTCCGTCTGATACTGGCGCTGCGCGGGGCGGGCGAGGTGGTGGGCGACCAGGCCGCCGTGGACCACGGCTCGCGCAGCGCCACGGTCACCGCGCTCGGGCGGCTGGAGGCGGTCGTCGTCTCCGGTGACCGCTTCCGGGCTTATCTGGCCGCGCGCCCCGCCGCCACCGTCCTGATCATGCGTCAGCTCAGCTCCCGGCTGCGCAGCTCCGACGGCGAACGGCGCTCCCTGGCCTCCGAGAAGGTGCTCCAGCGGCTGGCGGCCCGCCTCGTCGAACTCGCCGAACGGACCGGCCGCCCGGAGGCCGACGGCGCCATCTCCGTGGATCTGCCCCTGCCCCAGCACGACATCGCCGCCGCCGTGGGGTCCACCCGGGAAGCGGTCGCCAAGGCGCTGCGCCTGCTGCGCGACCAGGGCGTGGTACGGACCGCCTCGCGTCGCTTCGTGGTCATGGACGCCGGGCTGCTGCGCCTGCTCGCCGAGGGGCGCGCGACGGGGTGACCGGCCGCGCCGGGCCCGCCAACGGGCGCCCGCGCGTGAGCCCCCGGACAATCTCCGCCGACTGTGTAAACGGCTACAGCCGCTCGGGCCCCGGGCCGCGACTCTGAAGAAGGCGCGGGGACGGGACCGTGTGCGACGGGGGTGTACGCGGCCCAGCGCCCGGCACCGGAGCAGGGCGGCGGAGCGGAGCACGGGGGCAGAGCCCCGCCGCCGGCTTCGGCCACGGGAGCCACCCACCCCACCGGCACCTTCGGACCCGACCCCCTCGGAACCACCACAGCCACCGGACACGGACAACATCGGGCACGTACGGCATCGGGCACGAAGGACGGCGGGCGATGAACGGCGGGGCGACGAACGGAACGGAAGCCGACCTGGCGGAAAGCCGGACACTGCGGATCACCCCGCGGCAGGAGCGGCAGGAGCGGCAGGAGCGGCAGGAGCGGCAGGAGCGGACCGGCGCGCGGCTGGACCTCCCCGCGGACAGCCCGCTGGGCACCGTCGGCGAGGCGGGCGGCGCCCGGGCGGCCCGCGAGGCGTGCGCGCATCTGCACCCCGCCACGCACCCGCAACCGAGCCCCGCCACGCCCCTGCACCCCGCCACGCCCCCCGCCACGCCCCCGCGCCCCGCCACGCCCCTGCACCCCGCCACGCCCCCCGACCCGCACCCCGGCGCGCATGGGCCGTACCCCGCACACCCCGCACGCCCCCCGGCCGAAGCACCCGCCCCCGGTCCGCTCCCCGAGGGGCGGGTGCCCCATGACGAGCTGGCCCGTCTGCGCCGGGTCCACCGGCGAGGTCCGAGCTACGCCGTCATGCGGGAACACCTGCGCCGCGGCCACCTCCTGGCCCTGTGCGGCGAGCCGGGCTCGGGACGCGGCTGGACCGGCCTCGCGCTCCTGGCCGAGCTGACCGAGACCACGGGCGGCGGCGTGTGGCGGCAACACCTTGCGCCGGTGGGGGAGAAGACCGAGCGGGGCCACGGCTATCTGCTCGAACTGCCCGCCGGTCCCGCCTCCTCCCAGCCCGCGGCCCCGGGCCCCGAAGCGCTGCTGGACCGGTTGCGCGCCCACTTCGCCGAGCACGAGGCGTTCTGCGTCGTCCTCGTTCCCGGTGGCGAGGCGGCCGACCGACTGCTGCGCGGCCGCCGGCACGCCGTGCCGTACGAGCCCCCGGCCGCCGCCGACGTACTCGAGGCGCACCTGGCCGATCTGCTGGCGCACGAGCGGCCGGAGCTGCTCCTCCGGGCGCGCGCGACCGCCGCGCGCCCCGAGGTGGCGGAGGCCCTGGGCCTGGAGGAGCCGCTGCCGGGGGAGGCGGCCCGGCTGGCCGGCCATCTGGCCGAGCACGCCCGGGGCGAGCTGCCGGAGGCGGAACTGCTCGCCCGCTGCCGGTCGTTCGCCCCGCGCCAGGCGCGTGCGTGGTTCGCGGGCGCGGGGTGTCCCCGCACGCTGCCCGCCGCGCTGCCCGCCCTGCGCCGGGCGGCGCTGCGCATCGCCCTCGCCGTCTTCAACGGCTCGGCCCACAGCCTCACCGCCGAGGCCGCCGAACTGCTGGCCTGGGAGCTGGCGGTCACCCTCGACCCGCAGTACGCGCCCGGGCGCCCGCCCTTCGCCGCGCCCGCCGACACCCTGCCCGCCGCCGCCCGCGCGGTGCTCGGGGAGGGCGTGGAGGACCTGGGCGAGGCGGCGGTCCCGGTCCGCACGGTGCGGTTCCGGGGCCGTCGGCTGGCGCCCGCGGTGCTCTTCGAGGTGTGGGACCACCACCACAACGCCCGCGGCCCGATGGCGCGTTGGCTGCGCGGGCTGTGCGACGACCCGCGCCCCCAGGTGTGGGTGCGGGCCGCGGTCGCGGCGGGCGTGCTGAGCGCCCGTGACTATCTGTACGGGCTCACCGAGCTGCTGCTGCCGCTGGCCCGCGGCGACAGCCCGGTGCAGCGCATGGCGGCGGCGACCGCGCTCGCCGAGGCGTCGCGCGGCGCCGGCGTGCGCCCCGCCGTGGCGGGGCTGCTGAGCGGCTGGGTCGCGCGCGGCGACGAGCGGGAGCGGGAGACCGCCGCGCTCGCCCACGGCTACGGCCTGGTGGCCGGCTCGGTCGCGGCCTCCCTGGAGGAGCTGGGCCGGATCGCCGCCACGGACGGCTGCGGCACCGCGTCGTACAGCGCGGTGCGGCTGCTGGCCGGGCCGGAGCCCGAGACCGTGCTGGAGCTGCTGACCCTCTGGCTGCGCGACCCCCGCCGCTCCCGCCGCGACCTGGCGCTGCTGACGGCGCTGCGCGCGGTGCGGACCCGCGCCTCGCACCTGTGGGGGCTGCGGGAGGTGCCGGAGCTGTCACCGTACGCCGCCTGGCCGCTGGCCACGGCGCTGGCGGCGGCCCGCCCCGGGTGCCGCGCGGCGCTGGCCGAGCTGTTGCGGGCCGCGCTGACCTGGCCCCGGTCGGCCGAGGCGGCCGAGGAGGCGCTCGTGGGCTGGATGCGGCGGGCGGCCGGGGACGAGCGGCAGCTGGCGGTGTTGTGCGAGGTCCTGCCCCTGGTGGCGCAGGACGGCGACGAGCCCCTCGACGCGCGGGCCGCCACGCGGATCCGGGAGGTACTGGAAGCGCTGTGAGAAGGAGACGAACGGCCATGGTGGAAGAGGCAGCCGTGGAAGAGACAGCCGTGGAAGAGACAGCCGAGGCAAAGGCGGTCGTGGAAAAGGCGGCCGTGGAAGTGGCGAACCACCTCCCGACGGTAGCCGGGGGAGCGCGGCAGCTGCGCGAGGCGCTGCGGCAGGGCGGCGAGGCGTTTCCCGTCGCGCTGCGCGAGGCCGACGACGGCCTGCTGCTGAGCGCGCTCGACGAGGGGATGCCCGCCGAGCGGGCCACCCGCGTCGTCGTGGAGCTGGTGCGCCGCGCCTCCGAGCGCGGCCCGGAGCTCGCGGACGCGGTCTGCGAGAAGGTGCTGCTGGCCAGGCTCTATCTGGAGGCCCCGGCGTCGTCGGGCGCCGACGACCGGCTGCGGGTGCGCAACGCGCTCATGCTGTACGACGGCCTGGTACGCCCCTGCGCGGAGCGCGGCGGCACCCCCGGACTGCTGGCCTGCGTGGTGCCCGCGCTGTGGGCGGCGCGGGGCGGCGCGGGGCGTGAGGTGGTGCGCCGCATCGTGGACTCGCGGCAGCCCACGGGGTTCGGCGAGCGGGCGTGGAAGGAGCTGTTCACCTGCGCCGCGGAGGAGTGCCGCGAGCGCGAGGACGCGGCGGCGGCCGTGGCCCGGCGCGGGGCGCGGCGCTGGTGGTCGCGGCGGCTGAGGCCGCGCCGGGGTGGGGACGGCGGCCGGATCGAGCTGCAGCCCGGTCAGCTGTGGGTGTCCATCCTCCTGGGGCTGATCTCCGTCGGCCTGGTCCTGATCGTCGTCCTGGCCGCCCGATAGCCCGGCCCGCCGCCCGCCCGCCGCCTGTCCACGGACTGCCGGAACACCGGCAGCACGGCCGTGCGGCCTTCCCCGCGGGCCCGTAGCGACGAAGATGGACGCATGGGATTCCATGTGGACTCCGAGGCCGGGCGGCTGCGCCGCGTCATCCTGCACCGCCCCGACCTGGAGCTGAAGCGGCTCACGCCCTCCAACAAGGACGCGCTCCTCTTCGACGACGTCCTGTGGGTGCGCCGGGCCCGCCAGGAGCACGACGGCTTCGCTGACGTGCTGCGCGACCGCGGCGTCGAGGTGCATCTCTTCGGGGACCTGCTGGCCGAGAGCATGGCTCTCCCGGAGGCGCGGGCCCTGGTGCTCGACCGGGTCTTCGACGAGAAGGAGTACGGCCCGCTGGCCACCGACCACCTGCGGGCGGCCTTCGACGAGCTGGGCGGCCCCGAGCTGGCGGGGGCGCTGATCGGCGGCATGACCAAGCGGGAGTACCTGGAGCGGTATCCGGAGCCGGTCTCGATCCGCTTCCACACCATGGAGCCGGACGACTTCGTCGTGAACCCGCTGCCCAACCACCTCTTCACCCGGGACGCCTCCGCCTGGGTGTACGACGGGGTGTCCATCAACGCGATGCGCTGGCCCGCCCGCTGGCACGAGACCGTCCACTACGAGGCCGTCTACCGCCACCACCCCCTGTTCGCGGACGGCGGCTTCCACGTCTGGTCGGAGGGGCAGGCGGCCTATCCGTCGACGATCGAGGGCGGCGACGTCCTGGTGATCGGCAATGGCGCCGTGCTGATCGGGATGAGCGAGCGGACCACGCCGCAGGCGGTGGAGATGCTGGCACGCGGGTTGTTCGCCGCCGGTTCCGCCCGGACCATCGTGGCGCTCGACATGCCCAAGGGGCGGGCGTTCATGCACCTCGACACCGTGATGACCATGGTCGACGGGGACACCTTCACGCAGTACGCGGGGCTGGGGATGCTCCCCTCGTACACCATCGAGCCGGGCGGCGCCGGACAGGAGCTCAAGGTCACCGACCACCCGCCGGAGCACATGCACCGGGCGATAGCGGCCGCGCTCGGCCTGGACGCCATCCGGGTGCTCACGGCCACGCAGGACGTGCACGCGGCCGAGCGCGAGCAGTGGGACGACGGCTGCAACGTGCTGGCCGTCGAGCCGGGGGTGGTCGTCGCCTACGAGCGGAACGCGACCACCAACACCTATCTGCGCAAGCGCGGGATCGAGGTCATCACGATCCCGGGCAGCGAGCTGGGGCGGGGGCGGGGCGGGCCGCGCTGCATGAGCTGCCCGGTGGAGCGGGACCCCGTCTAGGAGCAGGAGCAGGAGCAGGAGCACCTGAGGCTTGAGGCCGGGACGGCGGGGGCTTCCGTATATATACGGTCCTTCGTATAGACTTCCAGCATCCCTTGTGATCGCACCCTAGGAGCCCGAACATGGCGACAGACCTCACCGGCCGCCACTTCCTCAAGGAGCTGGACTTCACCGCCGAGGAGTTCCGTCATCTGGTCTCCCTGGCCGCCGAGCTGAAGGCGGCCAAGCGCGCGGGCACTGAGGTCCAGCACCTCAAGGGCAGGAACATCGCGCTGATCTTCGCAAAGACCTCCACCCGCACCCGCTGCGCCTTCGAGGTCGCCGCCGCCGACCAGGGCGCCTCCACCACCTACCTGGACCCGTCGGGCTCGCAGATCGGCCACAAGGAGTCGGTGAAGGACACCGCGCGCGTGCTGGGCCGGATGTACGACGCGATCGAGTACCGCGGCAGCGGCCAGGACGTCGTCGAGGAGCTCGCCGCCCACGCCGGGGTGCCCGTCTACAACGGCCTCACCGACGACTGGCACCCCACCCAGATGCTCGCCGACGTGCTCACCATCACCGAGCACAGCGACAAGCCGCTGGAAGAGGTGACCTTCGCCTACCTGGGCGACGCCCGCTACAACATGGGCAACTCCTACCTGATCACGGGCGCGCTGCTGGGCATGGACGTGCGGATCGTCGCCCCCCGGAGCCTGTGGCCCGACGAGGCCGTCGTGGAGCGGGCGCGCGAGCTCGCGAAGGACTCGGGCGCCCGGGTCACCCTCACCGAGGACATCGCCGAGGGCGTGGCCGGCGCGGACTTCGTCGCCACCGACGTCTGGGTGTCGATGGGGGAGCCCAAGGAGGTCTGGGACGAGCGCATAGCGCTGCTCGGCCCCTACGCGGTCACCATGGACGTGCTCCGCGCCACCGGCAACAAGGACGTGAAGTTCCTCCACTGCCTGCCGGCCTTCCACGACCTGGGCACCGCCGTCGGCCGCGAGATCCACGAGCGGCACGGACTGACCTCGCTCGAGGTCACCGACGAGGTCTTCGAGTCCGCCCACTCCGTCGTCTTCGACGAGGCGGAGAACCGGATGCACACCATCAAGGCGGTGCTGGTCGCCACGCTCGGCCGGTCCTAGGGTCTGTCGTCAGCCGCCCCGCGGGTCAGTACGCCTGGCGCGCCGCGGCCGGGAGGGTGAACCAGACCGCCTTGCCCTCCGGGGTGGGGCGGTAGCCCGCCGCGGCGCTGAGCGTCCGGAGCAGCTGGAGGCCGCGCCCGCGCTCGGAGACCTCACGCGGGTCCTCGCCCGTCTCGGCGGCGCTCGGCGGGCGCGGCTCGCGGAGGGCGGCGGGCGGGCTGGGGTCCTGGTCGTGCACCTCGACCTGCCAGTCGCCGGACGGCGCCAGCTCCAGCACCAGCTCTATGGGCTCGTCGCCGTCCGTGTGCTGCACCGCGTTGGCGACCAGCTCGGCCGTCAGCAGCTCCGCCGTGTCGCCGTCCACGGGCGCGCCGGTGTCCGCCAGGGTGTTGCGGACCAGGGCGCGGGCCAGGGGGACGGCGACCGTGGCGTGCGGCAGGGCGAAGCGCCAGGAGGCGGTGGCAGTGGCGGGGCCACTGGTGGCGGCGGGGGCGGGGTCGGGCACGGCTCGGTCCAGTCGGTGGCGAAAGCTCCCCCCAGCGGTGGCCGGCGGAGGTATGAAGCGGACGATAGCGCCGTAAGAGGCGGTGGACCACTCGTGAGGTGATTTATGACTACTCACTTACCCGATGAACGGCGTTCCCCGACCTTTATCGCGTACTCGTGACGACAGTTACACAAGAGTGATAACTTCGGAGGGCAGGCACCAGCCGTCCGGCTGAAGGAGACCCTGGCCCATGAGTCCGTTCACCGGCTCCGCGACCGGGACCGAGGAGTGGCGGCATCTGCGCCTGACCCTCGACTCGGGTGTCGCGACCGTCACCCTCGCCCGCCCCGAGAAGCTGAACGCCCTCACCTTCGGCGCCTACGCCGATCTGCGCGACCTGATCGCCGAGCTGGCCCGCGAGGGGTCCGTACGGGCCCTGGTGCTGGGCGGGGAGGGCCGCGGCTTCTGCTCCGGCGGCGATGTCGACGCCATCATCGGCGCCACCCTCGCCATGGACACCCGCGAGCTGCTCGACTTCAACCGCATGACCGGACAGGTCGTGCGCGCCCTGCGGGAGTGTCCCTTCCCCGTCGTCGCCGCGGTCCACGGGGCGGCGGCGGGCGCCGGCGCGGTGCTGGCCCTGGCCGCCGACTTCCGGGTCGCCGACCCCTCGGCGCGCTTCTCGTTCCTGTTCACCAAGGTCGGGCTGTCCGGCGGCGACATGGGCGCCGCGTATCTGCTGCCGCGTGTGGTGGGCCTCGGGCACGCCACCCGGCTGCTGATGCTCGGCGAACCGGTGCGCGCCCCCGAGGCCGAGCGCATCGGCCTGATCAGCAAGCTCGTCGACGAGGGCCGGGCGGCGGCCGAGGCGGCCGCGCTGGCCCGCCGCCTCGCCGACGGGCCGGCGCTGGCCCTCGCGCAGACCAAGGCGCTGCTCACGGCGGAACTCGACATGCCGCTGGGCGCGTCGATCGAGATGGACGCGGCGACGCAGGCGCTGCTGATGAACAGCGCCGACTACGCCGAGTTCCACGCCGCCTTCACCGCCCGCCGCCCGCCCGACTGGCAGGGGCGATGACCCCCCAGGGGGAGCGCCCCCTGCGGATCGCCGTCGTCGGCGGCGGCCCCGGCGGCCTCTACGCGGCCGCGCTGCTGCGCCGCCGGCTCACCCCCGGCCCCGAGGTCACCGTCTGGGAGCGCAACGCGCCCGACGACACCTTCGGCTTCGGTGTCGTCCTCTCCGACGAGACCCTCGGCGGCATCGAGCACGCCGACCCCGCCGTCCACGCCGCCCTGCGCCGCGACTTCGTCCGCTGGGACGACATCGACGTCGTGCACCGCGGCCGGACCCTGACCTCGGGCGGCCACGGCTTCGCCGCGCTCGGCCGGCGCCGCCTGCTGGGGATCCTGCACGAGCGCTGCCAGGCCCTCGGGGTCCGGCTCCGGTTCCGTACGCAGGCGCCGCCCGCCGCCGAGCTGGCGCGCTCGTACGACCTGGTGGTCGCCGCCGACGGGGTGCACAGCGCGACCCGCCGGGCCCACGCCGACGCCTTCCGGCCCCGGCTGACCACCCACCGCTGCCGCTACATCTGGCTCGCCGCCGACTTCGCCTTCGACGCCTTCCGCTTCGAGGTGGCCGAGACCGAGCACGGCGTGGTGCAGCTGCACGGCTACCCCTACCGGCCCGGCGCCAGCACCGTCATCGTCGAGGCCCGCGAGGAGGTCTGGCGCCGGGCGGGCCTGGACCGGCTGGACGAGCGGGAGTCCACGCGGTGGTGCGCCGAGCTGTTCGCCGACGCGCTCGCGGGCCGCCCGCTGCGCGGCAACCGCTCCCAGTGGACGGCCTTCCGGACGGTCGTCAACGAGCGCTGGTGGCACGGCAACACGGTGCTGCTCGGCGACGCCGCGCACACCGCCCACTTCTCGATCGGCTCCGGCACCAAGCTCGCCATGGAGGACGCCGCGGCGCTCGCGGACCACCTCGCGGCCCACCTCCGGGAGCGCACCCCGGTGCCCGAGGCGCTGGCCGGGTACGAGGCCGAGCGCCGGCCGGCCGTCGAGTCGACCCAGCGCGCCGCCCGCGCCAGCCTGGAGTGGTTCGAGAACCTGGCGCTGTACGTGGACCAGCCGCCCCGCCGCTTCGCCTTCAACCTCCTCACCCGCAGCCGCCGCGTCACCCACGGCAATCTGCGGCTGCGCGACCCCGCCTTCGTGAGGGCGGTCGAGCGCGAGGCCGCCCTGCCGCCCGCCACCCCGCCGATGTTCACCCCCTTCCGGCTGCGCGGCCTCACCCTGCGCAACCGCGTGGTCGTCTCGCCCATGGACATGTACTCGGCCCAGGACGGCACGCCCGGCGACTTCCACCTCGTCCACCTGGGCGCGCGGGCGCTGGGCGGCGCGGGACTGGTGATGACCGAGATGGTGTGCGTGAGCCCCGAGGGCCGCATCACCCCCGGCTGCACCGGCCTGTACCGCGACGTGCACGAAGCCGCCTGGCGCCGGGTCGTGGACTTCGCGCACACCGCGTCCCCGGGCACGGCCATCGGCGTCCAGCTCGGCCACAGCGGGCGCAAGGGCTCCACCCGGCTGATGTGGGAGGGCATGGACGACCCCCTCCCGCGGGGCAACTGGCCGCTGTCCGCCCCCTCCCCGCTGCCCTACCGCCCCGGCGTCAGCCAGGTCCCCCACGCCCTGGACACCGCCGGGCTCGCCGAGATCCGCGCACAGTTCACGGCCGCCGCGCGGCGCGCCGCCCGGGCCGGCTTCGACCTCCTGGAACTCCACTGCGCCCACGGATATCTGCTCTCCAGCTTCCTGTCCCCGCTCACCAACCACCGCGCCGACGCCTACGGCGGCACCCTCACCGCCCGGCTGCGCTACCCCCTCGAAGTCTTCGACGCCATACGGGAGGTGTGGCCGGCCGACTCCCCGATGACGGTCCGTATCTCCGCGACCGACTGGGCCCAGGGCGGCACCACGGCGGACGACGCGGTCGCCGTCGCGGCGGCCTTCGCCGCCCACGGCGCGGACGCCGTCGACGTCTCCACCGGCCAGGTCGTCCCCGACGAGCGCCCCGACTTCGGCCGCTCCTACCAGACCCCCTACGCCGACCGGATCCGCAACGAACTGGGCGTCCCCGTCATCGCGGTCGGCGCCATCTCCTCCTGGGACGACGTGAACTCCCTGCTCCTCGCGGGCCGCGCCGACCTGTGCGCCCTGGGCCGCCCCCATCTCTACGACCCGCACTGGACCCTCCACGCCGCCGCCGAACAGGGCTACACCGGCCCCGGCGCGCCCTGGCCGCTCCCGTACCGGGCGGGCAGCAGAACACCCCCGACGGGCCGCGCCGATCGGTAAATGATGCGCCGATCGGTAAATGATGGTCGCCATGACGAAACGCAGAAGGGGCGATCTGTTCGTCCCCGAGGAACAGGACCGACGGCTCGACGCCCCCACGACCGGTGACGAGCGGGGCATCCTCACCGGCGCCCTGGCGGCCCAGCGCAGCACCCTGGAGCTGAAATGCGCGGGGCTGGACGGGGAGTTGGCCCGGCGCTCCGTGGAGCCCTCCACGCTCTCGCTGCTCGGCCTGGTCCGGCACCTCGCGGATGTGGAGCGCCGCTGGTTCCGTCGCGTGCTGGCCGGGCAGGACGTGCCGCTGCTCTTCTCCACGGACGAGGAGCCCGACGGGGACTTCGACGGCGCGATCGGCGTGTGACGCCGGCCGCCGGGCCCCGCGTCAGAGCGTCAGGCCCGCGTCGGCCCGGTGTCAGAGCGTCAGGCCCCGCGTCGGCTCGGCGTCAGAAGTTCAGCCCCCGGCCTCAGGCCGCCACCACATCCCGCACGTACGCCGCGCCCGCGTCGCGCAGCCGGTCGTGCAGCGCCGCGAACACCTCCGCCGCCCGGACGCCGGGCCAGTCGGCAGGCAGCAGCGCGGCGGGCAGCCCCGGGTCGGCGTAGGGGAGGGCGCGCCAGGAGTCCAGGGCGAGGACGTAGTCGCGGTAGGCGTCCTCGGGGTCCGGCGTGCCGCCGTCCGACCAGCGGGCGAGCACCGGCTCGTGGGCGTCGAGGAAGGCGCGGTGCAGCTTCGCCAGGTGTTCCAGGTCCCACCAGCGGCGCACCGCGCGGGCCGTCGGCTCGAAGCCGGCGTGGGCGCCGCGGAAGAGGTCGACGTACGAGGACAGTTCGAGGCGGGCCAGGGTGTGCCGGGTCTCCTCGTAGAGGTGGTCGGGGGCGACCCACACCCCGGGCGCGGCGGTGCCGAAGCCGAGCCGGGCCAGCCGCGAGCGCAGCAGGTGCCGCTTGTGGCGCTCGTGTTCGGGGACCGAGAAGACGGCGAGCAGCCAGCCGCCGGTGTCCCCGCCCGCGCCCGGGCGGCCGTAGATGCGGCGGTCGCCGTCCTCCAGCAACTGGCGCGCGTCCGGGGACAGGGCGTATCCGGCCGCCCCGGCCCGCGTGCGGTCGGCGACGAGCAGCCCGCGCCGCTTGAGGCGGGAGACGGCGGAGCGTACGGAGGGCGCGTCCACGCCCACCGCGCCCAGCAGCCGGATCAGCGCGGCGACGGGGACGGGGCCGGGCGGGCGGTCGTCCGGGTGCCCGCCGGCGTGGCCGTCGCCGCGGCCGTAGGCGCCGTAGAAGGTGACGATCAGGGAGCGGGGCGTGTGCTGGCCGGTCACGCGCTTACTGTAAGCCGCCGCTCGCACCCCGCTTGCCGCGCTCCGCCGTCCCGTCCCGCAGGCGGTAGCGCTGGAGCTTGCCGGTGGGGGTGCGGGGCAGGGCGTCCAGGAAGACGAACTCGCGCGGGCACTTGTACGGGGCCAGTTCCGAGGCGACGAACTCCCGCAGCGCCGCAATGGTTTCGTCCGTACCCGCGACGCGCGGCCGCAGCACCACATGGGCGACCACGACCGCGCCCCGCCGCTCGTCCGGCCGCCCGGTCACCGCGGCCTCCACCACGTCGGGGTGGCGCAGCAGCGCGTCCTCGACCTCGGGGCCCGCGATGTTGTACCCGGCCGAGATGATCATGTCGTCGGCGCGTGCCACATAGCGGAAGTAGCCGTCCGGGTCGCGGATGTAGGTGTCCCCGGTGAGGTTCCAGCCGTCCCGTACGTACTCGCGCTGCCGCTCGTCCGCCAGATAGCGGCAGCCCGTGGGCCCGCGCACCGCGAGCAGCCCGGGCCGGCCGTCCGGGACCGGCCGCAGCCCGGCGTCCGTGTGCTCCACCACCCGCGCCTCGAAGCCGGGCACCGGAACGCCCGTCGCGTCCGGCCGGATCGCGTCGTCGGCGGCGGAGATGAAGATGTGCAGCAGCTCGGTCGCCCCGATGCCGTTGATGATCCGCAGCCCGGTCGCCCGGTGCCACGCGTGCCAGGTGGCCGGGGGCAGGTTCTCCCCGGCCGAGACGCAGCGGCGCAGCGAGGAGATGTCGTACGCGTCGCCGCCCGCCAGCCGGGCCAGCATCGTCCGGTAGGCGGTCGGCGCGGTGAACAGCACGGAGATCCGGTGGCGCGCGATGTCGGCCAGCAGCCGCTCGGGCCCGCCCCAGTCGGCCAGCAGCGCCGACGCGCCCGCGCGCAGCGGGAAGACGACCAGGCCGCCGAGGCCGAAGGTGAAGCCCAGGGGAGGGCTGCCCGCGAACACGTCGTCGGCGCGCGGCCGCAGCACCTGCGCGGAGAAGGTGTCGGCGATGGCCAGCACATCGCGGTGGAAGTGCATACAGCCCTTCGGCCGCCCGGTCGTCCCGGACGTGAAGGCGATCAGCGCCACGTCGTCGGCGGAGGTCGGCACGGCCTCGTACGACGCCGGCGCGGTGGCCGCCAGCCGCAGCAGGTCCCCGGGGCCGTCCCCGCCGTAGTACGTCGTCCGCAGCCCCGGCACCGCGGCCTTCTCCAGGTCGTCCGCGCACCGGATGTCGCACAGCGCGTGGCGTATCCGGGCCGCCTCGCAGATCGTCGCCAACTCCCGGGCCCGGTGGGCGGCCAGCACGGTCACCGCGACCGCCCCCGCCTTCATCACGGCCAGCCAGCACGCGGCCAGCCACGGCGAGGTGGCGCCGCGCAGCAGCACCCGGTTGCCGGGCACCACCCCGAGCGCCCCGGTGAGCGTGTGCGCGATCCGGTCGACATGCGCGCGCAACTCCCCGTACGTCCACACCTCGCCCGTCGCCGAGCGCACCGCGACCCGGTCCGCGCCGCACCGCTCGACGGTGGCGTCCAGCAGCTCGGCGCCGCAGTTGAGCCGGTCGGGGCGGGGCGGCCCGGGCAGGCCGAGGAGGAAGGCGGGCCACTGGCCGGCGGGCGGCAGATGGTCCCGGGCGAAGGTGTCGGTGTGCGCCGAAGGCCTCAGCTCCATCGCGAACGCGCCCCCTATGCCCGGCCTCATGCCTGCCCTGTGCATGCCTCTGTGCCCGCACATGCCCTGCCCGAAGTCGCCTTGTCAGCGTAACGTGATGGTGACGACAGTCAACAGATCGCGATAAACGCCCCCGAAGGAAAACCGAGTTGCTGGGAGGGTGACCGGTGCCGTCGTTCGCACTCGATCCGAAGCAGCGGCGCTGGTGTGCCGAAGTGCGCTCCCTCGCCCGCGACCTGCTGCGCCCCCTCGCCGACAGCGGCCCGCCCGGCCGGGTCAACCGGCCCCTGACCGCCGCGCTCGGCGAACTCGGCCTGCTGCGGCGGCTGTTCCCGGACGACGGGCCGGTGCGCGCCCTGGATTTGTGCCTGCTGCGCGAATCGCTCGCCCGGGAGTGCACCGAGGCCGAGACCGCGCTCGCCCTCCAGGGCCTGGGCGCCTACCCGATCGTGCTGTCCGGCGGCCCCGAGCAGTACGCCCGCTGGATGCCCGAGGTCCGGGCCGGCCGCGCGGTCGCGGCCTTCGCGCTCAGCGAGCCGCAGGCCGGGTCCGACGCCGCCGCGCTCGGCCTGCGGGCCGACCCGGACGGGGCCGGCGGCTGGCGGCTGACCGGCGAGAAGTGCTGGATCTCCAACGCCCCCGAGGCCGACTTCACCGTGGTCTTCGCCCGCACCACCCAGGGCGCGGGCTCGCGCGGCGTCACCGCCTTTCTCGTGCCCGCCGACCGGCCCGGGCTCAGCGGCGAGCGGCTGGAGATGCTCAGCCCGCACCCCATCGGCAGCCTCGTCTTCGACGGCGTCCCGGTCACCCGCGAGGACGTCCTGGGCGCGCCCGACAAGGGATTCGGCGTCGCCATGCGCACCCTCGACCTGCTGCGGCCGAGCGTCGGCGCGTTCGCCGTCGGCATGGCCCAGGCCGCGCTCGACGCCTCCGTGACCCACGCCGGCCGGCGCACCGCCTTCGGCGGCCCCCTGAAGGACCTCCAGGCCGTCTCCCACCAGCTCGCCGAGATGGCCACCCGCACCGAGGCCGCCCGCCTCCTGGTCTACGCGGCCGCCGCCGCGTACGACGAGGGCGCGCCCGGCATCGCGGGGAGTTCGGCCATGGCCAAGCTCCTGGCCACCGAGACCGCCCAGTACGTCGTGGACGCCGCCGTGCAGATCCACGGCGCCCGGGCGCTGCGCCGCGGCCACCTGCTGGAACACCTGTACCGCGAGGTCCGCGCGCCCCGGATCTACGAGGGCGCGACCGAGGTCCAGCGCACGATCATCGCGAGGGAGCTGTACCGATGACCCGCCCCACAGAGCACACCGGCGACACCGAGCGCCCCGCCCCCGCCGACACCGGGCACACCCGGCCCCCGGCCGCGCCCGCCGAGCCTCCCGCTCCGCCCCCGCTGCTGCGCGTCAACCCGCCGCAGCTCTCCCCGCCCACCGGCTTCAGCCACGCCGTCACGGCCACCGGCGGCCGGCTGGTCTTCCTGGCCGGCCAGACCGCGCTCGACGGCGCGGGCTCGATCGTCGGCGCCACGCTCCCGGACCAGTTCCGGCGCGCCCTGTCCAACCTGCTGGCCGCCCTGGCCGCCGCCGGTGGCGCACCCCCGGACCTGGCCCGGCTCACCGTCCACACCACCGACGTCGCGGCGTACCGCGCGTCCGCCCCCGAACTCGGCCGGATCTGGCGCGACCTCGCGGGCCGCGACTACCCCGCGATGGCGGTCATCGGCGTCGTACGGCTGTGGGACGAGGCGGCGCTGGTCGAGCTGGACGGCATCGCGGTGGTCCCGTAGGAGCCGACGCGCCCGCCACGGCCGGCGCGCCCCGACCGCCGCGGACACCCCCGATCACAAAGATGTTCTTCTCGCCCACCGGGTCCTGCCTCCTCGACGACGCCGTTTCCGGGTGCCCGGGTACCCGCCGGCGGATCAGCCGTCCCCTTGTGTCCGATTGCGGCGGCATTGCCGACAGTAACGGTATGTGTACATTGTCAACATAGTGCACCCTGGAAAGCGGGTAACACTCCGTATACGCTGAAGCTATGACGGAGAATGCCGCTTCACCGGTCGGCCCACTGGTCACCGGCGCCGAGATCGCCCGGCTGGCCGGAGTCACCCGGGCCGCTGTCTCCAACTGGCGTCGGCGCTACGACGACTTCCCCGCGCCGGCGGGCGGTGCCGCGAACAGTCCGCTCTACGCGCTCGCGGAGGTCCAGGAATGGCTGGACAGGCAGCGCAAAGGCCAGGAGGTCTCACCCGAGGTCGAGTTGTGGCAGGCCATGCGGGCCGTGTACGGGGAACAGATGATCGCGGGCTTGGCCCAGGTCGCCGCGGTGCTTGCCGGAGAGGCCGCGGCGGGAGTGCCGGAAGACGTCACCACCCGTGTACAGGGGCTCGCCCGAACCGAAACGCCCGCAGACGTCGTCAACGGACTGACGGAACGGTTCATGGACTCCGCCCGGCGCGCCGGGTCCGACCAGGTGACGCCGGAGCGCGTGGTGCGCGCCGTGTGCCACTTCGCTCCCGAGGTGCCGGCCGACGCCACCGTCTTCGACCCCGCCTGCGGAATCGGGGTGCTGCTCCTGTCCGTCGCTTCCCGAGCCGGGGCGCGCTGCCGCGGACAGGAGCTGGACGCCGACAGCGCCCGCTTCGCACAGCTCCGCGCCGACCTCCTGGGCCGGTCGGGCGTGCGCGTCGTGGCGGGTGATTCCCTGCGCGCGGACGAGTGGTCGGACCTCAAGGCCGATCTGGTCGTCTGCGACCCTCCGGCCGGCGTGACCGAGTGGGGGAGGGAGGAACTGCTCCTCGACGCCCGCTGGGACCTCGGCACCCCGTCCAAAGCCGAAGGGGAACTCGCCTGGCTCCAGCACGCTTACGCGCACACGGTGCCCGGCGGCCACGTCCTCATGGTCATGCCGGCCTCGGTCGCCTACCGCAAGGCCGGCCGCCGCATCCGGGCGGAACTCGTACGCCGGGGCATCGTGCGGCAAGTCGTCGCCCTGCCGCCGGGTACGGCGACCTCGCACGCCCTGCCCGTCCATCTGTGGTGTCTGCGGCGCCCCGAGAGCACGGGAGGCGTGGACACGAACCACACCGTGCGCATGGTCGACCTGACGGACAACAGCCCCGACAGCAGTCTGGAACCACGCCCCGACCAGGTCGCCGACGTGCCGCTGATCGAATTCCTCGACGACACCGTCGACCTGACACCCGGCAGCCACCTCCGTTTCCGGCACCGCGACTACCCCGGTGAGTACGCCGCCCTGCGCGAGGAACTGGAGGACCGGATCCGTCGACTCGCCGCCCTCCTGCCCGGGCTCGCCGCAGGCGGCGGGCCGGGCTCGCTGGACGGCGCCACCACCAGCGTCGCGGACCTCGCCCGTGCCGGGCTCGTGGCGTACGACGGCCAGGAGCCGGTCTCGGCCAGCGATCAGCTCGACACCGACTATCTGCGGGGATTCCTGCGCAGCTCCGCCAACGCCCGCAGGTCCACGAGCGCGAGCGGAACCTACCGCTTCGACGGCAGGGGCTCACGCATCCCCCGTATGGGCATCGATGATCAGCGCCGGTACGGCTCCGCCTTCCGGGCGCTGTCCGCGTTCGAGGAGGGAATGCGCAAGGTCGACGAGCTGAGCCGGCGGCTCGCCGAGGTCGCCCGGGACGGTCTCGCCACGGGCGCCCTGGCACCGCGGGAATGAGCACGGAGCCGTTGCGGCCGGTCAGACGGAGTGAGGAAGGAAGGGGCTCGCGGTCCCGCTCCAGGTCACACTCAGGGTCTCGCGAGCCCGTGTGCACGCGACGAAGAGCAGACAGCGCTCACGGAGCAGGTCGGCGTCATGCTGGAGCGGGTCGGCCTCACGCGGGGTGATCTCGCGGGCGAACGGGACGGCGCCCTCGGCGGCACCGAGCACGGACACCGCCCGGAACTCCAGCCCCTTCATCGCGTGCATCGTCGCCAGCCGTACGCCCTCGGCGCCCTGCGCCACCCGGCCTTTGACCCGTAGCACCGGGATGCCGGCGGCGTTCAGTTTCTCCTCGGCCGTGTCCAGGGAGAGGTTGAAGCGTGCGCACACACCGATCTCGTGCGGCGCGAGGCCCTCGGCGAGCAACGTCCGGACCCGCTCCACCAGGGCCTCGGTCTCCTCCTGCCGGGTCGCGTACCCCCGCACATGGGGCCGGCGTCCGTGGAGCAGGGAGCGGTACCCGGCCAGCGAGTCCGGCTCCTCTCCCTCGAGCGTGTCGACGGTGACGGGTGCGAGGAGGCGAGCCGACCAGGCGAGTATCTCCTCCGTGGAACGGTAGTTGACCCGCAGCCGGAAGCTGCGGCCGGTCGTGGTGATGCCCAGCGACCGCAGCGACACCCGGGAGTCGTAGATCCGCTGATGCGGGTCGCCGGTGACGAAGAGGTCGTCGGGGCCGGGGGAGACGGCAGCGCGCAGCACACGCCACTGCGCGGGATGCAGGTCCTGCGCCTCGTCGACCACCACATGGGCGTACGGAGCCGGCCGGTCGGCGAGGAGTTCCGCCGCGCGGGCGCAGATGCGCAGGTGGGTGGTCTCGCCGCGGTCGCGCAGGAACTGCTCGAACCGCTCCACGCCGCTCCACACCTCCCGGCGGCGCGCGGGACCGAGACCGGAGCCGCGGCCGCGGCGGCTCGCGGCGAGGTAGGCGTCGAGATCGCGCAGGTTCTGGCCGAGGACGACGTGCCGGTACTCCTGGGCCAGGAACCGGGCGGTGAACGGCAGATCGAGCTGCTTGACCGCCTTCTCCCACAACTGCCGCTGCTCCCGGTCCCCGATCGGATGGCACACGGCGGCCGAGCCGGCGCGCACGACGCCGTTCGCGAACGCGTCGACCGTGGTCACGTCCACGCGCGCCAGCAGCTTCTCGTCCTCGTCGAGGAGCAGACCGAGCAACTCGCGCAGCCCGGCCGCGAGCGCGTTGGTGTACGTGGTGAGCAGGACACGGCCGTCCTCGGAGCGGCCGAGCAGGTGCTTGACCCGGTGCAGGGCGGCCACCGTCTTGCCGGTGCCGGGTCCGCCGGTGACCTGGACGGGGCCGCCGTAGGAGGTGCGGTAGGCGACGCGCCGCTGGGAGGGGTGGAGGAAGACCCTCCAGGCCGCGAACGGCTTCTCCAGCATCTCCTCCAACTCCTGCGGCCCGCTGACCAGCCGGATGCGCGCGTGGGTGTTGGAGATCACCGTGGCCAGGTCCTCGACCGGTTCGGCGGGGGCGTCGGCGGGCCGGCGGACGGCCACGACGTCCCGGTAGACCTCCTCCGGGCTGAACCCTTCGGCGAGGTACTGCAACACCTCCAGCTGGTCCTCCGGCAGGAGCGTGGCGAAGGCATCCAACTGGGCCTTGTCCACCATGGAGCGCGCGGCGCGCAGCACCTGGTCGTCGATCCCGAGTTCACGCAGCGTGCCGTCGGAGACATCCGCGAACAGCAGCCGGGGTGCCGTGCGCGCGGCCGTCTCGTACAGCGGTGTCAGCTCGTCCAGGGCGACGGCGTCGCGCACCTCGAGGGCGCGCGTCGCGGAGTTGGCGCTGTACAGACGCTTCGCAGCCCAGGTGTAGGCGTCGTCGTGCGGCAGGACGTTGACCAGCAGGAACATATCGCTGCCGTCGTCGGGCGCGAGCACGACGCCCCGCCAGAAGTCGGTGATGCGGATGGTGCGCATCCGCGGGTCACGGGCGTTCTCCACAGACTCCAGATGCAGTCCCTTGTCCGCGTTGAGCGCGGCGACGCTCATGGCCTGGAATTTCGCCATGGCCTTGCGTACTCCGGCTCGGACCGGCTTCTCGAGGGTGTCGTAGCCGTCCCAGAAGCTCTGGGCGAAGGCGAGCCGGGGCATGGGGTCTCTTCCTTTCCGCCGGGCGGTTTTTCGTGATCACGCATGGGGAACGTCCCCGGCCAGCCGTCCGGCGAGCTGTCCCAGGGCCGCCAGGAGTTGTTCCGGTGGGCGGGAGAGATCGAGACTGTGCTGGTAGAGGCGCACTCCCCGGCCGTCCGGCCCCGCCTCCGTTCCCCGCACCTCGTGGAAGCGCTCGGGCCGGCGCCCGGCCGCGTACACCAGGTGTGCCTCGCGCAGCCCGAGCACGGTGGCGTAGGTGAGGGCCTGGTACAGGTCGGCGTTGGGGAGTCCGTCGGCCTTCTCCACCTTGTACTTGGCGTCCACGACGGCGAGCGGGGTGCGGCCGTCGCCGGTACGGACGACGAGGTCGGGGCGCATCCGTACGAGACCCGCGAGGTCGAGGTGGTGGGGATCCTGGAGGCGCGCGGTCAGGCCGCGCTCCCGAAGGGCCTCGCGCAGGGCGACCGTGACGAAGTCCTCGAACAGCTTGTTCATGTCCAGCAGGAAGCCGTCCACGGCGAGCGGGTCGGCTCCGGCCGGACGGTGCTCGGGCGAGGTGCTGCGCAGGACGGCCTCGGCGAGCCGCAGCGCGGGCTGATAGCGGGAGTTCAGGCGTGAGGGCTGCCAGCGCGGCAGTTCCTGCCCCCGTATCAGCGGCAGGGCGTCGGCCAGGCGTACGCGCTGATGAGCGAGGCGCCGCCGGACGGGCCCGGGAACGCCCGGCAGCCGCAGCAACCGCTCGGCGGCGGCGCGCAGGATGCGGTTCTCCGCGGTGTCGGCGGTGTACGCGTCGTAGGCGATCTCCACGGGCGGCGTACGGCCGAAGTGCCGCCGGATCTGCTCGGCCTCGCGCAGGCGCCCGCGCACGACCAGAGCGGATTCCTCCACCTCCCGGTAGCCCTGGAGGACCCCCCGCCGCAGTGCCGCGTCGATCTGCCGTTCCACGGCGTGCGCGAGCGCGGGGACGACGTCGTCGTACGCGCCGGTGTCGATGGTGCCCTCCCCGCTGTCACGCCAGGCGCGGGCGGGGTCGAGGCTGAACCCGAGGAGGAAGAACAGCCGGCTCACCGGGGTCTTGGGCATGATCCGTACGACCGGACCGCCGGGTGTGCGCACGGCGCCGACCCGGTTGCCCGCGCGCAGCAGCCAGTGTCCGGGCCGGCCGGGGTCGGGGGTCGCGCTCCGCAGGATGCCGGAGGCGGCCAGCGCCCGGCCGGCCTCGGCGCCCAGCGGGACGGAGACGGCGGGCCCGTACTCGCGCAGCGACACCTCGGACACGGACGCGGGCACGGACGCGGGCACGGACGCGGGCACGGACGCGGGCACGGACGCGGGCACGGACGCGGGCACGGACGCGGGCACCGTCACGGGAGCTGCCCGCGCAGCGAGTCGAGGCCGTAGCGGGCGTTGACGTCGATTCCCTCGCCGTAGTGGTGTTCCTCCAGCAACGGCAGGATCTTCGTGCGCCAGGTCCGTTCGAGGCCGCCCTCGCGGTACACGCCCCGCTTCATCAGGTACGAGGGGCCGATGGCGAAGTCGGCGTCGTCGATACGGGCGTTGAGGGCGTCGAGGAGGCGGGCGGGCTCCAGGTCCTGTTGCACAAGCTGAACGGAGCAGGACTCACGCGGCCCCGGTGTAGGCGCTCCGGACCGCGATGCGGACCTTGGAACCGGCTCCCACGACCCGGTGCACGTATTTACGCAGGGTAAACGCGGGATCGGCGTGTCCGAGTCGGTCCGCGAGCGTGTAAACGTCTACCCCGCCGTTGATCATCATCGACGCGTACAGGTGTCGGAGCGCGTGCATCATCACGTCGCGGGACTTCTCCCAGCGTCGTCCCTTCGCGTCGGGCTCAAGGGGCTTGATGAGGCCGGCCGACGCCAGGGCGGGCTTCCAGCGGTAGGAGTTGAACCAATTCGACTGAATGGCGGTCTTCTCCCGGGTGTAGAAGATCAGCCGCGCCGTGACCGGGGAGCCGCCTTTGCTGCCCCACGGTCGGGTCACCTCGACCGGCGGGTACTTCTCCATGTGCTCGCGCAGGGGGATGGCCACGTCGTCGGTCAGCTCGACCCACCGGTCCTTCGGGTCTTCGTCGTCTCCGCCCTTGGGGAGGGCGTATACGAGGAACGAGCCGTCGTGGACTACTTGCCGTTGCACGTGCACCATGGCGCCGTCTGGATGTGCCCAGTCGATATCTTCTGGTGACAGGCCGAATATCTCACCTTGCCGCAGACCCAGGCCGCGACCACAGTCAACAAGTGCTTTGTAGCGGTCGGGAAGTTCGGCGCGGATCTTCTCGGTGTCCTCCCACGTTAGGGTCAGATCTGCCCGGCCGCCACCTCCTCGCTTCGGCTTGGCGTCCTGCACCGACTTGGCGAGGCGCGGATTTTTGTGTATCAGGCTGTCGTCCACGGCCAGGTCAAAGACAGCCCGAAGATTGTCGAAGACCAGGCGCAGCGTGGAACTTTCGAGCAGCCTGCGACGGTCGTGCAGCCAGTCCAGCAAAGATGAGGCGTTCACGTCCTTTACGCGCATCTTCCCAACTGCGGTAGGAACGACGTGCAGGAGAATCCGCTCCTTGTGGCGTCGGTAAGTCCGTGGATTCTTGTGTTCGTGCCCCTTGAGCCACGTAAGGGCGAGTTCACTGACCCTGACCTCCCCGGCGCGAGGGTTGATGTACGAACCGTCGTCCACTCCGGACCGCATCTTGGTCTCATGCCTGCGGGCTTCGACCTCGGTGCGGAACAGCTCTGTCTGCTGTACGTCTTCCCTGTTGCGCCATCGGGCCTGCCACCGCTTCCCCGTCCCGTGATCCCGCGTCGGAACTTTGCCGTGTTCCTTGCAGGTCGACTCCCCGTCTTTCGGGCGCGACTTGTGCCAGCGGTCGTACGGCATCGGTTCAACTCCTAGTTTCCAACGGCCCTTTGAGTCTATTTGTGGACTCTTTTCAATCAGGGTCATCGTCGACGGCGAGACTGTGCGCCCTGTGTGAATTGGATGTTGATCCAGCAGAGCTGAAGATGTCAAATGCATTCTTGGGGTCTTCGCGACAAAGGGCGCAGAGTGGTAGAGAAGATTTCACCTAGACGAATGCTCGCTGAGGGTTCGACGAGGGCTCGACGAACCCTCAGCGAAGATTCGTCTGTGTCCTTCGAGAGTTCGCAAGAGTCGTAGGCATTTCGTCGAAAGGCCCTCTGTTTGGTCCGGCCGGAATTCAATGCAAACGTTCCGCCCACCACCACGGCGGGGTGCCGCTCACGTGGTTCTTTCCTGCCCGCTTCGAACCGTTTTGGAGTGCCCATGCGTCGAACCACTGCCTGTGCGGAAGATGCCGCCAGTGGCGCGGGGGACCGTTGTCCCTTGATGAGCGCGGAGGAGCTGGCCGACTTCCTGGGCGTACCTCTGAATACGGTCTACATATGGAATCACCGACACCAGGGGCCGCGAGCCCACAAGGTCGGCCGCTATTTGCGCTACCGCTGGCCGGAGGTAGAGGCATGGCTGGAAGCTCAAGCGGTGAATCGCGCGACCTGATCGGCCATGATTGGCTGGTGCCCTTGTCCTTGGTCGGGCGACAGAACCCGGCGTACAGCCCGACTCGCCTGACGCCACCAGCGGCTTTGCCTTGGAGAGGGCCTCCGACGCAGGTCGGAGGCCCTGTCTAGTGATGCGCCATCCGAAACGGCACGGCTCTACGCCCGGTCGCGCCTGAGAGTCGTCTCGCTGAGCCCCAGGGCCATGCTGCCCATGAGCTGACGAGCGAAGTCCTCCAGAATCGAGGGGTTGGTAGCTAGGAACTCCATGACCCGCTCAGTTCGCTGCTCAGTCGAAAGCTCTTTCAGTTCCTGCTGCCATGCCAGGGTGGCAGCACCGCCATCCTCGACCTCGGCATTCACGATGAGGCTCCAGAGTGCCTGCTGGGCGTCCTCACGAGCGAGCCAAGTCGTGAACATCTGCTGGAACTGCTCGCTCGTCACAGTGACCTTCGGGTCGCTGGGCGCGGTGGCCAGATCTTGGGAAGGCGCGTCAGCCTCGACCCCCGGGACGGCAACGGGAGGTGCCGTCGTGGCCCCGGCCCGCAAGGCCTTCTTCTGGGCTCTGCGGGCCTGCTGCTTCAGCACCAAGGCTTCGCCCTTGGCAACGAGGACCGGCACGGCCTGGGTATGCCACCAGTGGGCAACGCGAGGTTTTGCGATCTCTACGAGATCACCGATGATCTGGCCCGCGATGTCAGCCACGACCTGTTGGCCGGGGGTGAGCTGAGGACGCTGATCCGCCACGTACTCGGTGACGTAGACGATCTCGGGCTTGTCTGTTGAACCTGACTCCTTTTCGGCCTTCAGGCGGATCTCGACGTGCTCCGGCCCCTTGTCACTCGTCTTGGGAGTGAACCCACGCTTCCAGCCTTCGCTCTTCCGCGAGTCGGCGAGGTGCTCGCCCTTGGGGACACGAACAACTGCGTCGACCTCGTCGTACTCCTGGTCCTCGGCCATGCGTCCTCGTCAGTACTCGGGTCCTCCTCGGCGCTCAGTCGACGAGGAAGTCGCGGTAGTAGAACCTCACTCCTGACCGTAGCTGCAGCGTCCGACGATTTGGCAGGTTCGGCGAGCATCGCATCAGCCGCCACAGAGCCGCAGGTCCAAGGTTGTCACCAGTCCCCTTGCCGGATCCGCTCGTCGGACACGATCCCGTAGACGTACCGCCCTGAACGTTCGGGGCATCGTGGAATCTCCGACGGCCCCGCGATCGGCCATGCCTCCAGCGCTGACCTGATCTCGTGCCACTGCACGTTGCGCCGGCTCTCGACGATGACCAGGGTGTAGTGGTTGGTCCGGTAGGTGAAGGGTTTGCCGGTCTTCGTGTAGAAGACCTCGCCCTGGTGCTCCTCGATCCGAGGCCTCGCTGTCTCCATGTTGGGACCGACCGGCACCGGCTCGGGCGGAGGTGGCGGTGGCACTGGATGCCCTGCCCACCGGAGCCGTTCCTCCGGCGTTGGCTCCCGGCTACTTCGATGCCAGGATGCGCTCCCCGGCATGGTGGTCGAGGTGACTGCCAGCTATGTTCCGTCCGGCAGCACCCCACGGCCAGGCTCTCGGTAGGGCTCCGCAATCATGATGTCACGCCGCTCATAGCCGAGCCTGCTGGCAACTGACTCCAGGGTCCCCATCTGAGTGTTCCCGACGTACGACAACTGGTCCTCGCTCGCATCGTCCGAGAACTCCACGACGCCGACCAGGTAGACCCCGTTCTCGTTCGGGTCGCCGAAGAGCTGCCGCAAGCGGTCGGGTCCAAAGTCGCCCATCATCTATCCGTCCACCCCTGCATCGCCGCTGTCAGATTCTCCGTCGATTAATGCGATCACAGTCTCCCTTGCGGCTGAGTCGCGTGCTGTGCCATCCGGGACCCGATCACAGCCACCCTGCTGAGCACCTCGGTGGCTTCCTTGAGTGTGGTTGAGGGCGGCAGCACGAAGCGCGCGCCGAACTCCACTTCACCGCTGAGCTTGGCCTGCTTCTCGCCGTAGCCAGCGCCGAGGAACGCTGGAGCGCCGAGCGCCTTGAGTCTAGCCACGCCATCCTTCTCCCATTGCAAGGTCTTGCGCGGCGGATGGGGTCTCCACGGAATCCAGTCCTCTTGGGCGAGGTACTCCTGCCAGAGCAGCGCCAGGTGATCCCAGTCGTAGGCCTTGGAGGAGGTGACTCGCTGCTGCACGAGGAAGAAGCGGAAGTCGACCCTGCGAAGCCCGCTGCTGTCGACGAGCTTGCCAACGTCCTTAGTCGGCAAGCTTTCGGTGGCTTCCCAGCGGACGGTGTAACCGCTGCTCGGAATCGGGGCGTCCACGATCGTGACGTACAGGCCACCGGAGCCGATCTCCTGGATGGACTTCGATGAGCAGCCGGGCAAGGCGACGTTGTCGTACATATAGGCAGCACGAAGTCGGAGAGCGAGGTACAGGTCGATACCGTCGATCTGATTCCAGACGGTGTGGCCATTCACCTCCGGCACCTGGGATTTGATGTGGCTCGTCCAGGCTGTGGCTGTCGTCGCGGCCCACGGCACCGGGGACGAGGCGAAGGGAGCGATGATCTCCTCCCAGGTGAGGTTCTGCCAGTCCTGGGCATGGGTGGTGTCGAGGCGGATGCGCTGAAGTGAGACCGCCACGAACTGGCAGTCGTTTCGCTCATCCTCGGCGACGTATTTGTAGTACCGCTCCAGCTGTTCAATTCCGAGGCCGGCAAGCAGCTTCACTTCGACGACAGCGACAACCTGACCGTTCGCCTCCACCACCAGGTCGGGTCGATCCGATGCCTTCCGGCCCCGCGACTTCGAGACCTCCCGACGAATCTGGAGCGGGCCAACAGCCTCGATCCCGAGCACGGAGCGGGTGATCGCCTGGTCGGCATTCATGAGGGTGGCGAGCAGATCGCTCCACGCGTTCTCGCTGTTGATCGAGAGCAGGAAGCGAAGATCCGGGAGACTGCTCACTCGCTGCCCTCTCCCAGCTCCGCGTCGATGTTGAGCACGCGGATCCCGGACTGCGACTGCGCGAGGAGCACCGCAGCGTTCTCGGCAAGGCGACGGGCGGACTTGAGCCGCAGGTCCAGCTCGACATCGTCACCCCAGCGGACTGACGTTGCGATGGCGAATGCGATCGAACCACCGGACTCCAAGTGGCCGACGATCTCCTTGTGGATGCGGCGGCTGGTGCGCTGACGAGAGCGATCCGTCTTGGCGTTGCGGTAGTTGCCGGCTCGCCTGGCCAGCTCCACGGACTCCCCGATGTAGATCACTTGGATGCCGTCGTCGTCCACACCGAAATCGTAGCGGTAGAGCCCTGGCGCTCGCGGGAGTCCGGGAAACCTCGGCAGGCCGGCTTCGTCCAGCGTGATCGGGCCCGCGCTCAGCCACGAGAACGCAACGCGGACGTCGAGCGCCTCCAGTTCCCTGAGCTGGGACTCGTCGAAAGGCCCACGACGAGTCGCGCCGGTCAGCCGCGGGATTGAGCCGCTCTCGGTGGCCGAGGATCCGGCACCGATCAAGAACCCGAGGTTCTGCAGCCACCGCCGAGAGGCATGCGACTGAAACCGACTGCGCTTGGCACCTGTCGTAAGGGAGATGACCTGCTTGACCGGCCAATGCACACCATCTACCTCGACCCAGTACTCGCGGATCTCCTCGGGCACGTGACCAGCGAGACGCCTACGAACAAGCGTGGACGTCAGCTCGAGGGATTCGCCATCGAGGATGAACTGCATGGAACGGAGGTTAGGATCGTAGATGCCATACGGGATCGCCGCTTCGCCCGTCGGCCCGGAGAAGAAGCTGTGGTCGTCGACCCGGACCGGGTCGCCCTTCGGGCGCCACTGCCGTCCGGGGTCGGGCAGTCGGCCGATCATCTCCTTCTTCTTCGTGTCCACGCTGATGACCGGCTCGTCGTCGGCCTGATGCTGTTTGACCTGCTCGTTGAGGTAGCGGAACTGGGCGTCCCGGTCCGGGTGTTGCTCGCCCTCCAGAGTCTTGGCTTGGGCCTGGAGGCTGAAGCCGCTGTCCTTCAGCAGCCGGCCCACCGTCGTCGCGGAGACCGGATGTCCCTGGCGCGTCAGCTCGTCAGCGAGGTTCCGCAGCGACTTTGTCGTCCACCGCAGCGGCGACATCGGATCGCCCCGCTCATCCGGCTCGACCAGTGCCATCAACGCAGGCAGCAGAGCCGGATCGACCTCCTCGGCCCGCTTGCGGCCCCCGCCCGGCCTGCGAGTTCGGCCTGCAGGCGGTGGGGCCTCGCCCGCTTCCAGCTCGAAGACACCCCTGCGGACCGTGGTCTCGCTCACCCCCGCAACCCGTGCGACGGCCCGGATGCCGCCATGCCCCAGCAGCCTCGCCTCGGCCGCCAGCAGCAGACGCCGCTGCCGCTCGTCCAGATGCGGCAGCAACACCTCGAACCGCACGGCGAGTTGACCGTGCACCCCCTCCGAAAACGCCATACCAGGTCAACGAGACACGCCACCGGAAGCGACACCTTGTTTCCGTACGGCTCCGGTGGACCACGCAGGTCTGCACGATGGTGCGAGGCCAGACCGTCTCCACCGCCTCGGGCAGACCCTTGAGCCCGTCGCAGACCAGCATCAGTACGTCGTTCACGCCGCGGTTCTTGATCTCGGTGAGGATGTGCAGCCAGTGCTTGGCGCCCTCACCGCCGTCGCCGGCCCACAAGCCCAGAATCTCCCGCCGGCCCTCGACGGTGACGGCCAGGGCCACATAGACGGGACGGTTGGCAACCGCGCCGTCACGGATCTTCACGTGGATGGCTTCAACGAAGACCACCGGATAGACGAGGTCGAGAGGGCGGCTCTGCCATTCGGCCATGCCCTCGAGGACCTTGTCGGTGATGGTGGAGATGGTCTGCCGGGACACCTCGGCTCCGTAGACCTCCGCCAGATGGGCCTGGACTTCACCGGTGGTCAGGCCCTTCGCAGCCAGCGAGATCACCATCTCGTCAACGCCGGTCAGACGCTTCTGCCGCTTCTTGGCGATCTTCGGCTCGAACGAGCCGTCCCGATCGCGGGGCACGGCTATCTCCACCGGCCCGACCTCGGTCAGGACGGTCTTTGAGCGCTTGCCGTTGCGGGAGTTGCCCCCGTCCTTGCCCGCCGGATCGTGCTTGTCATAACCGAGGTGGTCGGTGATCTCGCCCTCGAGGGCGGACTCCAGCAGCCGCTTGGTCAGCTGCTGGAGCAGTCCACCCTCACCGGTCAGCTGCAGGCCCTCTGCCTGAGCCCGGCTCACCAGCTCGTCGATCAGCTGGTCGTCCACGGCCTTCGCCGACACAGCCGCTGCCAACTCGACAGCCTCGTGCTCGGCCACGTTGTCACTGGTCATCGATGCATCTTCCATGATCGCGAGTTACACCAAACGATTTACAGTCCCTCCGCTGCGGCTGGCGTGCCGGGTTTCACAGGGCCAACGCGCTCGTTGAGCGGAATGCGTGCGGGGTGGGCCGACAGCGGATGAGTTCTCCTGGTGTCATGCCTCCAGGATCTTGCCGAACGCTGTCCGTGCCGCCTCACCTCGATTGTTCGTCCGCAGTGATCGAGGACGGGAGAGGGGCACGAGTGCCGAGTGGGCGCACATCGCATCGGCGGTCTCGTTCGGGACGTGACCGCTGAATGCCGGGTTCGCGGGGTCGTCAACAGCGAATCAAGTCGCCTTGTTCATGAAGGGCTGCAAGGTGAGCACGGATGGCCCTCGGATGCGGGCCGCCTCGCAGGAGGATGCCGCACTCGAGATTGGTTTCCATGGCCGCGCCCGTGATGTTGGCGCTGCCGACGAGAGCTGTGGATCCGTCTGTGACAAGGATCTTTGCGTGGAGTGACGTGTGGCGAGCTGAGCGCCGGGCCGCTGGCCATGCCAGTCGAGTCGCATCCAGGTGGGGAAAGGGGATGCCGCGAAAGCTGTAGGAGGGGTTGTCCGTGTTGCGTTCCAACAAGAGTGTGATCTGAATGCCGCGCCCTGCCGCTGCCTTGAGCGCAGCGGTGATTCTTGGCTCAGTGTGCGTGGCATAGCTGACGAGCCAAATCTCGTGCCGCGCCTCGTCGATGAGAGTGGTGATGCTGTGCGCTGTCAGCCGACTGGATGTGATCCGCGTGTGGGGCCCCGTCCAGACGACGTCGATGGCCTGATCCTTGCGCGAAGTATCCGCTGCGGCTACCGCAGCGAGAGCCCCTGCGAGGTAGTCAGGGGAGCAATGAGCAAGGCAAGCAATGAGTTGACTGCATGCGCGCCGGATTATGTTCGAGGACGCCTGGGCTCGGAGGTCCCTCAGCCTATCGATGCCTCCGCCTGCGGCAACTGAGAGTGCATACAGGTCCTGGCTGGGAAGTTCACGTGCGAGGGCCTGCACTGTGGTGATCGGATCGGTCATCGGGGACTCCGAATCTTAGGAACGCCAGTGGCACCGTCGGTGCGGAGATCGCGAGGCCCTTGTGGCGAGCACTCTCCGTGAAGGCTGACGGCCACTCAGGTATCCCTGACGCCTCATCACCAATTCAAGATCATCTTGCACGCACGTTGCACAAGACGATGAAAAACAGCGATGATCAATGGAGGGTCCCGCAAGTGTGTAACAGCAGGTCAGCCGGCATTTAGGAGTGTCGTGCCGCTCATCTCCTAGGGGCGCGACACTCCTACCGGTCAGATGTCGCGGAAGGTCTCGATCTGCGCGCCGATCGAGTTCAGCCGCTCCGCCAGGTCCTCGTAACCCCGGTTGATCACATACACGTTGCGCAGCACCGAGGTCCCCGGCGCCGCCAGCATCGCCAGCAGGACCACCACCGCGGGCCGCAGCGCCGGGGGGCACATCATCTCGGCCGTGCGCCACCGGGTCGGGCCCTCCACCAGGACCCGGTGCGGGTCGAGGAGCTTGACGTGGGCGCCCAGGCGGTTCAACTCGGTCAGGTAGATGGCCCGGTTGTCGTAGACCCAGTCGTGGATCAGCGTGGAGCCCTGCGCGGAGGCGGCGATGGCCGCGAAGAAGGGCACGTTGTCGATGTTGATGCCGGGGAACGGCATCGGGTGGATCTTGTCGATCGGGGCCTGGAGCTTGGAGGGCCGCACGGTCAGGTCGACCAGCCGGGTGCGGCCGTTGTCGGCGGTGTACTCGATGCCGCGCTCGTGGTCCAGGCCCATCTCCTCGAGCACCGCCAGCTCGATCTCCAGGAACTCCACCGGGACCCGCCGGATCGTCAGCTCCGACTCCGTGACCACCGCGGCGGCGAGCAGGCTCATCGCCTCGACGGGGTCCTCGGAGGGGGAGAAGTCCACGTCCCGGTCGATGCGGGGGACGCCGTGCACGGTGAGGGTGGTGGTGCCCACTCCCTCGACCTTGACCCCCAACTCCTCGAGGAAGAAGCACAGGTCCTGGACCATGTAGTTGGGGGAGGCGTTGCGGATCACGGTGACGCCGTCGTGGCGGGCCGCGGCCAGCAGGGCGTTCTCGGTGACCGTGTCGCCGCGCTCGGTCAGCACGATGGCGCGGGTGGGGGACACCGTGCGGTCGACCCGCGCGTGGTACATCCCGTCCGTGGCGGTGACTTCGAGGCCGAAGGGGCGCAGCGCGGTCATGTGCGGCTGGACGGTGCGGGTGCCGAGGTCGCAGCCGCCCGCGTAGGGGATCTTGAACTGTTCCATGCGGTGCAGCAGGGGGCCGAGGAACATGATGACGCTGCGGGTGCGGCGGGCGGCCTCGGTGTCCATCGCGTCGAGGTCCAGCTCGGCGGGCGGCACGATCTCCAGATCGGCCCCGTCGTTGATCCAGCGGGTGCGGACGCCGACGCTGTTCAGCACCTCCAGGATCCGGTAGACCTCCTCGATCCGGGCGACCCTTCTCAGCGTCGTACGGCCCGAGTTGAGCAGCGTGGCGCACAGCAGGGCGACGCACGCGTTCTTGCTCGTCTTGACGTCGATGGCGCCCGAGAGGCGGCGGCCGCCGACGACCCGCAGATGCATCGGCCCCGCGTAACCGAGCGAGACGATCTCGCTGTCGAGCGCCTCGCCGATCCTGGCGATCATCTCAAGGCTGATGTTCTGGTTGCCGCGCTCAATACGGTTGACCGCGCTCTGGCTTGTGCCCAGAGCCTCCGCGAGCTGCGACTGGGTCCAGCCGCGATGCTGGCGGGCGTCACGGATGAGCTTGCCGATGCGGGAGAGGTAGTCATCAGTCATACGGGAGAGGCTATCTCAGATATGAGATGCAGGCGTGACGGGGGTGGCGATCGGGTGAGGGGGGTGCGAGGCCCTGCCCGGCCGGGTGATTGCGCGTGATTGTTCTACTAGTATGCGAACAATAGGAGGTGCTCGTGAATCAGTCCCCGCGCCGCACGCTGGTCGTCGTCCTCCCCTTCGCCCTGGCCTGCGCCGCCGTCGTCACCACGTACGCGGCCCTGCGCGACCGGCTTCCGGACCCGCTCGCCACCCACTTCCCGGCGAGCGGCAGGGCCGACGGGTTCTCCGGCGCGGGCTCCTTCGTCGGGGTGGCCGTCGCGCTCCTCGCGGTCCAGGGGGCGGTCTTCGCCGTGCTCGCCCACCGCACGAGCCGGAGCCTGGGCTCGCTGCGCCCGCTGATCGCCTGCGCGTACGGCGAGTCGGGGCTGCTGGGCTACGCGTTCCCCGCCACGCTCTTCGCCAACGCCGATGTCCCCGACGCCGCCGATGTCCGCTTCCCCATGTGGCAGCTGGCCGTGGCCCTGGCCTGCGCCCTGCCCGCCGGCGCGGTCGGCTGGCTCCTGGCGGGCGCGGACGCGCGGTCCGCCGACCGGCCCGCCGGCGAGCCGCACCGCCTGCCGCTGGGCAAGGGCGAGGTCGCCAGCTGGTCGCGCACCGTCACCTCGCGCGTGCTGCTGGCGGTGGGGGTCGCCCTCGTCGGCGCGGGCGCCATACTGGCCTTCGCCGTGAGCCCGGGGAGCGGGCTGCCGATGACGATCATGGGGGTGATCGCCGTGCTCCTGTCCGCCTGCCGGGTGACCGTCGACCGGCGCGGCCTGACCGTGACCCCGCCCGTCGTCCGGCTGCCCCGGCTGCGGGTGCCGCTCGGCCGCATCGAGGAGGCCACGAGCCGCCCGGTGGACGCCTTCGGCGACTTCGGCGGCTGGGGCTACCGGATCCGGGCCGGGCGCAGCGGCCTGGTCATGCGCTCGGGCGACGCGCTCTGCCTGCGGCTGACCACCGGAAAGGAGTTCGTGGTGACGGTGGACGACGCCCGCACCGCCGCGGCCCTGCTCAACACCCTCGTCGACCGCGGCGCGGGCCGCCCGGCGGACGCGGGCTGACATGCTGTTCACGGTCGACCCCGGCTCCCCGGTCCCGCTCGGCGACCAGATCGCCTCCTCCGTACGCCGCGCCATCGCCGAAGGCACCGTCCACCCCGGCGAACGCCTCCCCGCCGCCCGCGCCCTCGCCGACTCCCTCGGCGTCAATGTGCACACCGTCCTCCGCGGCTACCAGCGGCTCCGCGAAGAGGGCCTGATCGAACTCCGCCGCGGCCGCGGCGCGGTCGTCACCGGCGCCACCACCTCCCCCGGCCGTGCCCGCCTCGTCGAGGAGGTCCACGGCCTGGTCGCCCGGGCCCGCGCGATCGGCCTCTCGGACGACGAGCTCCTCGCCCTCGTCCGCACCCGCCTCACGGGCGGCTGAGCCCGCCGGCGGCCGTCAGAACTCCGAGGTGTCCAGCTCCAGGTCGAACGGCTCGGGGAGCCGGATCGGTGTCCCGAACGGATGCGGGCCGTGCACCTCGGTGTAGCCCAGGTCGCCGGGCTCGCTGTAGAGCGTGCTGGTGCGCTCCTGCCGGTCGACCAGCAGATACAGCGGGGCGCGGTACTCGGCGTAGCGGCGGCGCTTGACGATCCGGTCGGTGTCCCCGTTCGAGTCCGAGGTGACCTCGACGACCAGCAGTGTCTGGTCGGGCAACAGTGCTCCGGCGCCCTTGGCCAGATCTCTGGGGACAACAGCGAGATCTGGCACGAACCAGTTGGTCGTGCCCGGGAGATCGAGATCTCCCGACCCCGACAAGCACCCCAGCTCGTCGACTACAGGGCCGATCTGTCGGCGGATCTTGTCAACGGCCTTTTCCTGATCCCACGACGGCACGAGGGGTTCGATGACCCCCTCGACGATCTGCACCCGGTCCCCCCGGACGTGCTGGATCGCGTACTTCAGTGCAGTTTCGGGGTCGTCGGCCACGTACGAAGCCGTATCCGAATGGGGTTGCGCGCTCATCGGTCCTCCGCCAGGGCGACGTAATTGCAGCATGACGACTGCCGAAGGTCTATCGCAATCCTTCACGACGTGGGGCGTTCCGCCCCGGCGATCACTCGCCCGGGTGACCGGCCGCCCCCGACCCCGCCCCCGCCCCGTCACCCGCCGACAGGCCGGCGAGCCGGGCGTACCACGCGGAGGTGGCCACCAGCTGGCCGATCGCGAGGCCCGCCACCACGATCAGGAACATCACGATGAGCCAGGACAGCAGCGTGAACACGGGACCGAGGGGGCCGAAGTCGCCGAGGCTGCGGTTCATGGCGAAGGGCATGAGCAGACGGGAGGCGTAGCCCAGCAGCACGGTGCCGGTGCCCGCGAGGACCGCGCCGGGGAGCAGGAGCAGCCACGGGACCCGGCCGCCCAGCAGCAGGTGCTGGGTCCACCACCACAGCAGGACGGACGACAGCAGGGACAGCACGAGCCCCGAGACGATCCCGGTGCCGAAGCCCCTGCGCAGCGGCGCCTGTACGAGCAGCACCGCCAGCCACACCAGCAGCCACAGCAGCCAGCGCCACGCCACCACGCGGAGGCCCGCCCTGGGCAGGTTCCAGCACCGCTCGCAGACCGCTTGCAGGGCGCGGCTGAAGGCCGTCGCCGACACCAGCGCCACCACGATGCCCACGGCGCCCGACGGGGTCCTGGTGGTGCCGGACGCGGCGAGGGCCCGGCGCACCTGGTCCAGCGCCTCGCCACGCACGCCCACGACGGAGCGCACGGAGTCCGTCAGCAGGCCCTTCAACCCCTGGGGGGCGAACGCCGACACCGCCATCAGCAGCGGCAGCGCCGTCAGGAACGCCTGGGCGGCCAGCCGCATGGCGGCCTCCACGGTGTTCACCGCCAGCAGCCGTTCGGCCAGCCCGGCGACCGTTGGCGAGCGCACCGCGGCCAGGACACTCCGGGCTCTGCCGAACCGGGGTGGCCGGTGTTCGTCTCCGCCGGAACTCACCGCCTGCCTCCTGCGTTCCAGGCTGCCACCTCGGACGGTGGGGCCGGTTCACCGCTGCCGCCGCCACCGATAAGGGGCTCTCCGCCACCGATAAGGGGCTCTCGTGACGTTCGCCCGCCGCCGCAGCGAGGATGCCGAGCAGCACCAGGACGAGGACGACCACGCCCAGCACGAGCGCCACGGACGCCGGGGTGGGGTGGTTCCACAGGACGAGGGCGAGCGCGCCGCCGGTGATGACGACCCCGGTGGTCCAGGCGCGGTGGGCGTCCAGCCAGCGGCCCGTACCCCCCGTGCGCGCCCCGGCGCGGGCCAGCGCCCGGCCGGTGGCGCCGGTGGCGCGGGCGGCCCCCGAGCGCACGGCGCGGGCGCCGCGCCCGGGGCCGTACAGATAGCCGGACACCACGGTGATCACCGCGATGACCAGGATCGTGCGGGTGGACTCGCGCAGGAAGCGTACGAAGGTGTCGTAGATGGTGGCGGCGGCGTCGGCGGGCAGCGTGGTGGGCGGGACGGAGCCCAGATAGACCTGGCGCATGACGGCGAGGCCGACGAGCAGCACCAGCATCATCACCGCGACGCCCACGCCGACGCTCATCAGCGCCACCCGGTGCGCGGGGGCCGTCCACACGGCGAGCGCGGCGAGCACGATCGCGGCGACCGGCAGCCACAGGCCCAGCACATCGAGCAGCCGCATGGCGTTCTGCGCCTTGTCGAGCTTCTCGACCCGCAGCAGCGGGACCGTACGCTCCACGGTGGGGATCTTCGCGGCCTTCTCGTAGCCCGCCTGCACCAGCCGGCGCTTGACGTTGTCGATGAGGGTGCCGATGTCCAGGACGACGGTGTTCCCCCTGGCCTGGACGGCGCTGGGCCCCTCACCGGTGAGGACCTTCACCACGGCGGCGTGCGCCCGGCGGTTGGCGGCGGTCCACACCTGGGCGAACTGGTCGCTGCGCACCACCTTGGCCACCACGTCGTGCACGCCCGTGGTCAGGGCGGTCTTCAGCGGCCCGGTCAGCAGCCGGGCGCTGTCGGCCACCCGGGGCGGGGCGCCGACCCGGTCGAGGGCCCTGGAGAGGGCGGCGGTGAGACCGGCCACGTCCACGTTGTCGACCACGCGCTCGGTGAGCCGGTCGGTCACCGCGTTCTGCACGGCGGGCTCGGAGGCCAGCGGGGCCACGGTCTGCACGTACCGGTCGGTGTCGGCGACCTCCTCGTGCGTCCAGGTGGCCACCACGGCGAGCGGGGCGAGCAGCACGGCCAGCACCAGCAGCACCGACGCGGCGGCGTACCGCAGCCGGCGGTGACGGACGGCCGCCGCCTTGCGCAGCCGTTCGTACTCCTGGCGCTCGACGGCGCTCAGCGGTCGCTCGGAGGGAGCCCCGGAGGAAGATCCGGAGGAAGCCCCGGAGGGAGATCCGGACGGAGGTTCGGAGGGAGATCCGGACGGAGGTTCGGAGGGGGGTTCCGAGGGAGATCCGGAGGGGGGTTCCGAGGGAGGTTCCGAGGGGGGAGTGCCCGAGGAATCCATGAGGTCCTCCTTCGCCTGGTCCTCATGGTGAGCAAAGGCACAGTTGATCGCCACGCGAGCCCCCTGTGCGGCGGCCCATGTATTAGGGTTATCTTGACATCGAGATATCCGCCGGAAGGCGCACCGCGGCCGCACTGGTAAGGCTTGCCTAAGTAAGTCTGGCCTTAGCTGATGGGCGAGGGCATGTGACGGCAGGATTGCGGTAGTACGCGCGAGATCATGCATGAAGGAGACAGTCGTGTCGGCGAACAGCTTCGACGCCCGCAGCACGCTGCAGGTGGGCGACGAGTCGTACGAAATCTTCAGGCTCGACAAGGTGGAGGGCTCCGCCCGGCTGCCGTACAGCCTGAAGGTGCTGCTGGAGAACCTGCTCCGCACCGAGGACGGCGCGAACATCACCGCCGACCACATCCGCGCGCTGGGCAACTGGGAGCCGAGCGCCCAGCCCAGCCAGGAGATCCAGTTCACGCCGGCCCGTGTGATCATGCAGGACTTCACCGGTGTGCCCTGTGTCGTCGACCTCGCCACCATGCGCGAGGCCGTCAAGGAGCTGGGCGGTGACCCCGCGCGCATCAACCCGCTCGCGCCCGCCGAGCTGGTCATCGACCACTCGGTCATCGCCGACCGCTTCGGCACCCCCGAGGCGTTCACGCAGAACGTGGAGCTGGAGTACGGGCGCAACAAGGAGCGCTACCAGTTCCTGCGCTGGGGCCAGACGGCGTTCGACGAGTTCAAGGTCGTCCCGCCGGGCACCGGCATCGTCCACCAGGTCAACATCGAGCACCTGGCCCGCACCGTCATGGTGCGGAACGGACAGGCGTACCCCGACACCCTGGTCGGCACCGACTCGCACACCACCATGGTCAACGGCCTGGGCGTGCTGGGCTGGGGCGTCGGCGGCATCGAGGCCGAGGCCGCGATGCTGGGCCAGCCGGTGTCCATGCTGATCCCGCGCGTCGTCGGCTTCAAGCTGACCGGCTCGCTGCCGACCGGCACCACCGCCACCGACCTGGTGCTGACCATCACCGAGATGCTGCGCAAGCACGGCGTGGTCGGCAAGTTCGTCGAGTTCTACGGCGAGGGCGTGTCCTCCATCCCGCTCGCGAACCGCGCCACCATCGGCAACATGTCGCCGGAGTTCGGCTCCACCGCCGCGATCTTCCCGATCGACGGCGAGACCATCAACTACCTCAAGCTCACCGGCCGCAGCGAGCAGCAGCTCGCGCTCGTCGAGGCGTACGCCAAGGAGCAGGGCCTGTGGCTCGACCCGGCCGCCGAGCCGGACTTCTCCGAGAAGCTGGAGCTCGACCTGTCGACGGTCGTCCCGTCGATCGCCGGCCCCAAGCGCCCGCAGGACCGGATCATCCTGGCCGAGGCCGCCGAGCGGTTCGCCCAGGACGTGCGCAACTACGTCTCGGAGGACGAGGAGACGGGCAAGGAGTCCTTCCCCGCCTCCGACGCCCCGGCCGTCAACCACAACGGCGTGCCGACCAAGCCGACCCCGGTCATCGCCCCCGACGGCAGCCAGTACGAGATCGACCACGGCGCCGTCACCGTCGCCGCGATCACCTCCTGCACCAACACCTCCAACCCGTACGTCATGGTCGCCGCCGCCCTGGTGGCCAAGAAGGCCGTGGAGAAGGGCCTGACCCGCAAGCCGTGGGTCAAGACCACCCTGGCGCCCGGGTCCAAGGTCGTCATGGACTACTACGACCGGGCCGGCCTCACCCCGTACCTGGACAAGCTGGGCTTCAACCTGGTCGGCTACGGCTGCACCACCTGCATCGGCAACTCCGGCCCGCTGCCGGAGGAGGTCTCCAAGGCCGTCAACGAGGCCGACCTCGCCGTCACCTCCGTGCTCTCCGGCAACCGCAACTTCGAGGGCCGGATCAACCCGGACGTCAAGATGAACTACCTGGCGTCCCCGCCGCTGGTCGTCGCGTACGCCATCGCGGGCTCCATGAAGGTGGACATCACCAAGGACGCCCTCGGCACCGACCAGGACGGCAACCCGGTCCACCTGGCCGACATCTGGCCCTCCGAGAAGGAGGTCGAGGAGGTCGTCGCCTCCGCGATCGGCCAGGAGATGTTCGCCTCCAGCTACTCCGACGTCTTCGCGGGCGACGCGCAGTGGCAGGCGCTGCCCATCCCGACCGGCAACACCTTCGAGTGGGACCCGGAGTCCACCTACGTCCGCAAGCCCCCGTACTTCGAGGGCATGACCATGGAGCCGGCCCCGGTCCAGGACGTCACCGGCGCCCGGGTGCTCGCCAAGCTCGGCGACTCGGTCACCACCGACCACATCTCCCCCGCCGGTGCCATCAAGGCCGACACCCCGGCCGGCAAGTACCTCACCGAGCACGGCGTCGAGCGCCGGGACTTCAACTCCTACGGCTCGCGCCGCGGCAACCACGAGGTCATGATCCGCGGCACCTTCGCCAACATCCGCCTGCGCAACCAGGTCGCGCCGGGCACCGAGGGCGGCTACACCCGCGACTTCACCCAGGAGGGCGGGCCGGTCTCCTTCATCTACGACGCCTCGCAGAACTACCAGGCCGCGGGCATCCCGCTGGTGATCCTGGCGGGCAAGGAGTACGGCTCCGGCTCCTCCCGCGACTGGGCCGCCAAGGGCACCGCGCTGCTCGGCGTCAAGGCCGTCATCGCCGAGTCGTACGAGCGCATCCACCGCTCGAACCTCATCGGCATGGGCGTGCTGCCGCTCCAGTTCCCGGAGGGCGCCTCGGCGCTGTCGCTGGGCCTGACCGGTGAGGAGACCTTCTCCATCACCGGCGTCACCGAGCTGAACGAGGGCACCACCCCGCGCACCGTGAAGGTCACCACCGACACCGGCGTCGAGTTCGACGCGGTCGTCCGCATCGACACCCCCGGTGAGGCCGACTACTACCGCAACGGCGGCATCATGCAGTACGTGCTGCGCTCGCTGATCCGGAAGTAACCCCAGCGGTCACCCGTACGGACGGGCCGCACCCCCGGCGCGGGGGTGCGGCCCGTCCGCGTGTCCCCGGCGCGGGGGCCCGTCCCCGTGTCCCCGGCGCGGGGGCGGCAAGTCCGCGTGCGGTCAGGGGCTCCGCAGCGCGCGGGCGATCGCGGCCCGCACCGGATCGACCGCCCGCGCGCCGCCGGCCACCTCCCACAGCGTGTTCTGCAGCACGCGCCCGAGCGTCCAGGCCCGCGCCCGCCGCCGGTCCAGCCCCAGCACCTCGGTCATCACATCGAAGCGGCGGCGCACCGCGCGCGGCACGTCCCCGGTCGCGGTGATGTCGTCCCAGCGGTTGTACAGGGCCGGGAAGATCTCGAAACCCGGGTCGCCCACCAGCGGCTTGGGGTCGATGGCCAGCCACGGGCCACGCCCCTCGGCGCCGGCGCCGGCGTCGGGGGCGCGCGGCGCCAGGACGTTGTCGTAGTGCAGATCCCAGTGCAGCAGCCGGTCGCCGGGCTCCTGGGCCACCTCCCGTACGGCGGCCGCGCAGTCGCGGACCAAGCGGGCGTCCTCCGGGTCGCCGAGGACGGCCGCCGCCCCGTCCGCCCGGTCGAGCATGGCCGCGGCGATGTCCCCCAGACGGCGCAGGCCGGGCGGGCCCGGGGTCCGGGACAGCCGGGCCAGCAGCCCGGCCAGGACCCGCGCGGCGGACATGTCGTCGGCGACGGCGGACAGCGAGCGGGCGGGGTCAAGACGCTCCAGCAGCATCGTGCCGGTGTCCGGGTCGTCCCGCAGCAGGCGGACCGCGCCCCGCCCGCCCCAGGCCCGCAGCGCGGCGGCCTCGCCGGCGCTCTCCTCGGTGAGCAGCTGCAGCTTGAGCACGGCCGGGGTGCCGTCCGCGCGGACGACCGGCAGCACGAGGGCGCAGACGCCGTGCATCGGCGGCCCGTCCGGGCGCAGCTCCCACCGGTCCAGATACCCGGCGGCCAGGCCGGGCAGCGCCGCGATCCAGGCGCGGCCGGCGGCCCCCTCGTACCTGCTCTGCGAGGCGGCCAGCGCCCGCGGCACCTCGATGTTCACCATCACAGGCCTCACCATCACAGGAACGTACCGGACGGGATGTACGGGGCCGGGGGCCGCATCCCGCGCAGGCACACATAGCCCCTGGTGGACAGCTCGAGACCGGCCGCCAGGCCCACGTCCACCGCCCACTCCTGCTCGGCCGTCAGGCTCGGGACCCGGGCCTCGGTGCCCTCGGGGAGGCTGAGCAGCGCGGCGGTCAACAGCCGCTTCGCCAGCCGCCGCGAGGTCGCGGCCAGCAGCTCCACCGTGCCGTCGTCGCCGACGTAGCAGTAGCCGCTGCCCGCCAGGTCGTCCGAGACGAACAGCCGGCGCTGGCGCAGCAACAGGTCGTGGTCGGGCCCGTGCGCCCCGCCGCGGGTGCGGCGGTCCACGGAGTCCATCATGTCCCGCTGCCTGGCCCCGCCCTCGAACACGGCGCCGTCCAGCGGGGGCAGCCGGTCCTTGGCCACCTTGTCGACGACTCCGCGCATCCGGATGGCCGGGTGCAGGGTGAAGCCCGCGCGCCGGTAGGTGGCGGCCGCGCGCGGGTCCTCGGAGCCCACGATGATCCCGCGCAGGCAGGCGCGGCCGTACGCGAGCGTCGCGGCCAGCAGCTCCCGCCCGAGGCCGCGCCCCTGCGCCCGCGGCAGCACCGCCAGCATCGCCAGCCCCCAGGTGCCCTCGCGCCGGGTGGACAGCGCCGCGCCCACCGGCATCCCGGCGTCGTCCACGGCCAGCCAGCAGCCGCCCGGGTCGGTGCGGGCCAGGTGGCGGTTGCGGCCGTGGGCGAGGGCGACGCGGCGCGGCGGCCACTCGGCGTCGGGCGCGCCGGGGAGGGTGCGGGAGGCGCCGAAGGTGGCGGCGGACACGGTCCGTACCGCCTCGGCGTCCTCCTCGGTGTCGCGTAGCCGACGGAGGATCATGTCTCCATGATGGCGGTCGTGTTGCCGCCGTCGACACCCTTGCGCCCCGGTCGCACCTGGGCCTTTACTGATCGCTGCCCGGCGGCCCGCGCGCGGCCGCCGCCCCGCCGCCGTACCCCGCGGCGGGCCAGCACCGGAGGTGGACCCATCAGCACGCGGCCCCTGACGTTCGTCGTCGGCACCGGACGCAGCGGCTCGACGGCGCTCTCGCACGTCCTGAACCTGCACCCCGGCGTCCTCAGCGTCAACGAACTCTTCACGTCCCTCGGCGCCGAGCCCCACCGGCACCCGCTGCCCGGGCGGACCTTGGGCGGCGCGGAGTTCTGGCAGCTCATCACCCGGCCGAACGAGAACTTCGACCGGATGATCCGCAGCGGCATCCCGGCGCCCGAGTTCCTCTACCCCCGGCGCCCCGGGCGCTTCTCGGCCGAGACCACCGGCATCCCCGCCCTGTGCATGACGGTCCTGCCGCACCTCACCGACGACCCGGACGGGCTCTTCGACGAGCTGGCGCCGCGCGTCTCGGCGTGGCCCGGCCGCCCTGTCGCCCGCCACTACGGGGCGCTGTTCGAGCTGCTGGCCGACCGGTTCGGCCGCGGCGTGGTCGTCGAGCGCTCGGGCGGTGCCCTGGCCTGGGTGCCCTGGCTGCGGGAGGCGTTCCCCGGGGCCCGGTTCGTCCATCTGTTCCGGGACGGGCCTGACTGCGCGCTGTCGATGAGCCGCCACCCCGGCTTCCGGATGATCCTGCGCACCATGGACGCCAGGGCCGCCTCAGGCGCGGGTCCGCTGACCCGGCTCACCGAAGAGCACCTGCGGTCCCTGCCGCCCGACCTCGCGGGGCTGTTCGCCGAACGGTTCGACCCCGCGCTGCTGCTGGAGGCGCCCGTGCCGGTCGCCCGGTTCGGCGCGATGTGGTCGCGGCTGATCACCCGGGGCCTGACCGCGCTCTCCCGGGTCCCGGAGGGGTCCCGGACATCCCTGTCGTACGGGGAGCTGCTCGACGCGCCCCGGCGGGAGCTGACCCGGCTGGCCGGGTTCATCGGCGTGGAGCCCACCCCGGACTGGCTGGCGGCGGCCGAGGCCACGCTCGACCACGGCCGGCGCGGCGCCTCCCTGGGCCTCCCGCCGGAGGAGCTGTCGGCCCTCCGGGAGTCCTGCGCCCCGGGTACGGAGGCGCTGCGCGCGGCCTTGGCCGGGGCGTAGCGGCGGGTTGCCTCACCGCCGGTTCGCGCCGGGCGCGCCTGCCCAGGGCGTGTCCGCTGTGAGCGTATTCGCTCAGAGCATGCGGCGATTCCGCGGACGCCGCCCGGCCGGGCAGAGTCGCCGCCATGAGACTTCTGCTGCTGGGCGGTACGGAATTCGTGGGGCGGGCCGTGGCCGAGGAGGCGCTGGCACGCGACTGGCAGGTGACGGTGTTCAACCGGGGGCGGCACGAACCCCCGGCGGGCGTGGCGGCCCTGCGGGGCGACCGGAGCGCCGCGGGCGGCCTGGCGGCCCTGGAGGGGGCCGGCGCGGGGGAGTGGGACGTGGTCGTCGACACCTGGACGGGCGCGCCGTCCGCCGTGCGGGACGCGGCCCGGCTGCTGGCCGGGCGCGCCGGGCACTACGTCTACGTCTCCAGCCGGTCCGTCTACGCCTACCCCGCCCCGGCCGGGCTCGACGAGGACGGCCCGCTGGTGGAGGCCTCGCCGGACGCGGGCGAGGTCGAGTACGCCGAGGCCAAGAGGGGCGGTGAGCTGGCGGCCGAGGCGGCGTTCGGGGACCGGGCGCTGCTGGCCCGGGCCGGGCTGATCCTGGGCCCGTACGAGAACGTCGGGCGGCTGCCGTGGTGGCTGGCCCGCATCGCGGGCGCCGCGCGGGGAGGGACCCTGGGCGGCCGGGTCCTGGCTCCGGGACCGCGCGATCTGCCGCTGCAGTACATCGACGTACGAGACCTGGCCGCCTGGCTGCTCGACGCGGCCGAGCGCGGGCTCGGCGGCCCGTACAACCTGGTGAGCCCGCCCGGCCACGCGACCTTCGGCGAGCTGCTGGAGGCGTGCGTGGCCGCCACCGGGTCGGACGCCGAGCTGTGCTGGACGGCCCCGGAGACGGTCCTGGCGGCCGGTGTCGAGCCGTGGACCGAGCTGCCCATCTGGCTGCCGCCGGGGGAGCTCTACGACACGATGCACCAGGGCGACGTGTCCCGGGCGCTGGCCGCGGGGCTGCGCTGCCGCCCCGTCGCCGAGACCGTGGCCGCCACCTGGGAGTGGCTGTGCGCGCTTGGCGGCCGGGCGCCCCACCGCCCGGACCGGCCGCCGGTGGGGCTCGACCCGGAGCGGGAGGCGAGGGTGCTGGCGGCGTCGGCGGCCGGGGCGCCGTAGGCACGTTTCCGAGGTGGTCCTCCCGATGGCCCCCGGCCGGCGGGGGCCGTCGGGAGGCGGGCTATTCCTGTGCGGCAGCGGCCGGCCGGGGCGCGGGGACCGGGCGTACGGGGTGCTTGCTCATGATCGAGATCCGGTTGAACGCGTTGATGGTGATCGCCACCCAGATCACCGCCGAGATCTCGTCGTCGGTCAGCACCGGGCGCGCGACGGCGTAGGCAGCCTCCTGGGCGGCGGCGTCCGCGGGGCTGGTGGTCGCCTCGGCGAGGGCGAGCGCGGCCCGCTCCCGGGGGGTGAACACCTCCGTGTCGCGCCAGGCCGGCAGCACGCCCAGGCGCTGGGTGGTCTCGCCGGCGCGCAGCGCGGCCTTGGTGTGGAGGTGGAGGCAGTACGCGCAGCCGTTGATCTGGGACACCCGGAGGTTGACCAGTTCCACGAGGATCCGGTCGAGCCCGGCCTCGGCGGCGACCGCGCGGACCGCCTCGGCGGTCTGTGCCAGGGCACCGTAGGCCCGCGGGCTCTGCTTGTCGACGAAGACCCGCTTGCCCCGCCCCCCGGCGGAGGTCACCTTGTCGACGGAGGTCGCTGCCGCGTCAGTCACCTGATCTCCTTCACCGGGCCGCATGGGCCACACTTCTCGAGAGGTCTCGCACCTCAGCGAGGTGTGGACCTATCATCCATGATTGTTGAGCATAAAACTATCCCGCACTATCCCGCCCGGGAGGCGTCGCCCCATGAGCAACACCGAGACCCAGCCCGCCGTGCAGCGCTGCGGCGCCTCCCCGGACGAGGAGACCGGCGCCCCCCGGGTGGAGGTCCTGACCCCGCGCGACGTCCCGCTGGGCGGCCCGCGCGCGATGACGGTACGACGCACCCTGCCACAGCGGGCCCGGACGCTGATCGGCGCCTGGTGTTTCGCGGACCACTACGGGCCCGACGACGTGGCCGCCACGGGCGGGATGGACGTCGCCCCGCATCCGCACACCGGGCTGCAGACGGTGAGCTGGCTGTTCAGCGGGGAGATCGAGCACCGCGACAGCCTGGGCAGCCACGCCTTCGTACGCCCCGGCGAGCTGAACCTGATGACCGGCGGCCACGGGATCAGCCACTCCGAGGTCTCCACCCCCCGGACCACGATCCTGCACGGCGTACAGCTGTGGGTGGCCCTGCCGGAACAGCACCGGCACACCGCCCGCGACTTCCGGCACTACGTCCCGGGCCCCGTCGCCCTGACCGGCACCCCGGCGGGGGACGGGTCCGCCGGTGAGGCCAGGGTGTTCCTCGGCTCCCTCGCGGGCGACACCTCACCGGTCCCCACCTTCAGCCCCCTGCTGGGCGCCGAACTCGTCCTGGAGCCGCACGCCACGGTCGGCCTCGACATCGACCCCGCCTTCGAGCACGGCCTCCTCCTCGACCGCGGCGAGGTCCGCATGGCCGACACCCTCCTGCGCCCCGCCGAACTCGGCTACCTCGCCCCCGGAAACCGGACCCTGGAGCTGACGAACACCACGGACGCCCCCGCCCGGATGGTGCTGCTCGGCGGGACGCCGTTCGGGGAGCGGATCGTGATGTGGTGGAACTTCATCGGCCGCGACCACCAGGACATCGCCCAGGCCCGCGAGGACTGGATGACCGGCTCCCGCTTCGGCGAGGTCAAGGGCTACGACGGTGACCGCCTGCCCGCCCCCGAGCTGCCGAACGCGCCGCTGAAGCCGCGGGGGAACGTTCGCTGACCCGGAGGACCGAAGGGGCGGGGTGACTCGCGGAGGAGGCGCTGCGCGTCGTCCGGCCAGACGGCGTCGAGGGCTTCGGCGATCTTGCGGGTCATCTCGCCCGTGGCGGGGTCGGTGTCAGTCGTCGATGGCCTGGTAGACCGTGGTCCAGAAGTCGTGGATGAGCCGCGCCGAATCCGGGACTGACAGCCCGACCTGGGTGAGCAGGATTCCGGTGAGCTGGTTGTCCGGGTCGGCGTAGGTCGAGGTGCCGCTTCCGCCGTCCCAGCCGAACTGGCCGATGGGCGCGTAGTCGCCGCGGTAGGTGCGCACCGCCATTCCGAAGCCCCAGCCGCCGTGCTGCCCTTGGCCGAACGACACATGGACGTTGTCGGTGGCCATGGCGGTTCGGGCGGCTTGTTGCTCGGGGGTGAGGCGGTTGGTGGTCATGAGCTGGACTGCGGGCCGGGACAGGATGCGTTCGGTCCCGTGCATCCCGTGGTTCAGCAGCATCCGAAAGTAGGCGTGGTAGTCGTCGACGGTGGAGACCAGCCCGCCGCCACCGCCCTGGAACGCCGGAGGCCGGCTCCAGCGTCCGCCCTCGGCCTCGTCCCACACGTTGAACTCTCCGGTCTGCGGGTCGGGGGCGTAGAGGGTCGGCAGCCGGTCGATCTTGTCGGCGGGTACGTGGAAGCCGGTGTCCTTCATGCCCAGGGGGGCGAAGATGCGTTGGCGCAGGAACGTCTCGAACGACTGGCCCGTGACCCTGGCGACGAGCACACCGAGCAGATCGTTGCTGATGTGGTACTGCCAGCGCTCTCCGGGCTGGTGCATCAGCGGAAGCGTGCCCAGGCGGCGCATCCACTCGTCCGGCTCGGGCATCGGCACCGGCAGATCGGGCGTGAGCCCCTGCTCGAAGATCGCGTCCATGACCGGAGTGCCCAGCGACGTCATATCCATGCCGAGCCCGAACGTGGAGGTCAACAGGTCCCGTACGGTGACCGGCCGCCGCGCCGGCACGGTGTCGTCCAGCGGGCCGTCGATCCGCTTCAGCACCTGCCGGTCGGCGAGCTCGGGCAGCCACGGCTCCACCGGGTCGTCCAGTCGCAGCCTGCACTCGTCGAGCAGGACCATCGCCGCCGCCATCGAGACCGGCTTGGATGTCGAGGCCATCCGGAAGATCGTGTCCCTGCGCATCGGCGCGCCACCGTCATGACGCATCGTCCCGACCGCTTCGACGTGCGTCTCGCCGCCCCGGCCGACCAGGGCGACAAGCCCGGGAACCTTCCCGGACTCGACATGCCGTGCCAGCACCTCGCGCAGTCTGCGCAGCCCTGCTTCGGAGAAGCCGGTGTGCCGGTCGGTGAGGGTGATGGACATGGTTGTGTACTCCTTCGATTGAACGGATGGCTGGTGGAATGCGGTCCTGTTGGCGCCCGGGTATCCGGATCGCTGCGATGGGGTCGCGTGAGAGGATCTCCCGTTCGGGCGACCCGGCCTCGGAGCGGAGTGGGTCGTCAGCAGCCGAGCCGGTCGGCGATCACACCCAGCAATCGCCGCAGATCGCGTGACATGCGGGCACGCAGGCCCAGCTCGGCGATCCCGGCCGCGAACCCCGGATGGTGGGGAATGACCCGGTGGACGCGATGGGTCACCCGGGTGCCTGCGGGGCAAGCGGTGACGGCGTGCACCCCGGCGTACCAGCTCTGCACCGCCAACATGGACCGGGCCCGGTCCACCTGGATCTCCACCGGCTCCACCGGCCCGGCGAGCTCGGCGCGGTAGGCGTCGGCGCCGGACCCGTCCACGACGGTCATCGCCCCCTGCCGTGCCGCCGAAGCCCTGGCCAGCACCAGCAGGTTGTCATCGCCGACCCGGCCCTCGGCGACGGTGAGCAGGAGCGCGGCGACCGGTGCGACAGGAGCGGCGAGGGTCCCTTGCACTTCCCACAGGGCGGGCAGCGCGTCGAGTTCAGCGAGCAGCGAAGGCGTCGTGTGCATGGCCAAGAGCTTCGACGCGGCGGCCTGTGCACGACAGCCCATGCCGCGCCTTCCGGGACGCGGGACAACCCGTCGATACCCGGCTGAGCTGTGCTGTCACTCCAACGGGCGGCTGTCGCTCGGGTGTCCCGGGACGGGACGGGACACCCGCCCCACCCCTGGGACGGGCTCAGGACACCAGGGCCAGACCCGCACGCGCCGCGGACACCAGGTAGTTGATCCCGTGCGCGGTGGCGATCTCCAACGCCGACCGGAAATGCCGCGCCGCGGTGTCCCGATCGCCCGCGACCCGGCATGCCTCCGCATACGGGAGGAGACTGCGCACCATCCGATGCGGCTCACCGGCCTGTTCGAGAAGCCGCATGGCCTCGGCGTGCCTGGCCGTTGCCTCCTCGGCGCGACGGAGGTGGCACAGGGCGACGGCGGCGTCCGTGAGGCTGGCCGCCTCGAAGACCGGATGGCGTGTCGCCCGACTGAGCCCGACGGCCTGCTCTGCGAAATCGAGGGCGGCCCGGGCGTCGCCCAGGCCGAGTGCCGCCCGGCCGAGCACGTCCAGGCACATGCGCTCCGTTTGCCGGTCCAGCCCGCGCGCGGTCTCGATCACCTCCGAGACGACCTCGTGGGCCTCGCCGTACCTCCCCAACTGCACCAGAGCCTGGCCGAGACCGGTGCGCACACGCACGCCGGCGGCGGCCTCGTGGGGTGGCAGCAGCGCGGTCGCCTGGCGCAGCAATCCGACGGCGACTTCGGCGTCGGCGGCATACACCCGGATCTCCGCAAGCTGCAGGAGGGTGATGGCCTCGCCGACGATGTCGCCCTCCGCGGCCATCAGCACGCGGGCCGCCTCGAGCTCCGGCACCGCCTCCTCCAGTCGGCCGACGCGCATCAGCGCGGCGCCCAGCAAATACCGGTGCGAGGCGAGCACACGGCACTCGCCGAGCCTTTCAGCGGCGGGCAGGCTGACCTCGAGCCCGTGGCGTAGCTGCGCCATGCCACCTCGTCGCGCGTGGGAGATCAAGGCGAGCTGTCCCAGCCCGACCGCGGGCGCGTCGATGCGCAGCTCCACGGCGAGCGAGAACGTCGCGACGAGGTTGACCCACTCGGTGTCCATCCAGTCGACGGCTGTGTCGTAGCCGGAGAGGTCGGGAAGCGCGGGAGGTGGCTGCGACACCATGACCGGCAGGGGGATGACGATCTCGACCAGCCTTTTCACGGCCAGCATGCCGCTCAGGTAGTAGTCGCCCAGCCGGGCGATCGCCAGTACGGGGTCGGCTGCGGCGTCGTCGGCGCGGGCGGCCTGCCGCAGCAGGTCGTGCATCCGGTAGCGACCCGGCGCCCGCTCCTGGACCAGATGGACGTCGACCAAGTCCTCCAGCAGGGAGCGGGCGTTGGCCAGCGGGATCCCGGCCAGGGCGGCCGCGCCGTAGGCGTCGATGTCCTCGCCCGGCACCAGCCCCAGCAGCCCGAACATCCGCCGCTGGGCGGGGTCGAGCTGTCGCAGCGACATCTCGAACACGTCCGACACCGCCAGTTCGCCCTCGCGCAGCCGTTCCACCAGGGTATCGAGCGTCCACGCGGGACGGTGCCGCAGCCGTGCGGCGGCCACCCGGATGGCCAGCGGCAGGTTCCCGCATCGCCGCAGCACCTCGCCGACGTCACCGGGCCGAGCCCCGCCTGCGGATTCGACAAACAGCTCCGCCGCCTCCTGAGTCGGCAGGACGTCCAGCGAGATCGGCTGGACACCGTCCAGCTCAACCATCCGCCGGCGGCTGGTGATCATTACGAAGCTCTGGCCGGCGCCGGGCAGCAGATCGCGCACGTGATCGGCGTCGGCGGCGTTGTCCAACAGCACGAGAGCGCGCCGCGCCGCCAGCTCCGACCGCCACAGCGAGGCCCGCTCGGCGACCCCGTCGGGAATCGTGCCGGGTGGCAACCCGAGCGCGGCCAGCAGCACACGCAGCGCCTCCGCGGGCTCGACCCGCCCCCGGCCCGGAGTGAACCCGTGGAGGTCCACGTAGAGCTGGCCACCGGGGAAGTCGACGGTCAGTAGATGCGCGGCGTGTACGGCCAACGCGGACTTGCCCACCCCGCCCATGCCGTCGATCGCCACCACCGGCGTGTTCCGTACCGACGTGTTCCGCGCGGCGCCGAGGAGGGCGTCCAACTCCGCCCGGCGCCCGGTGAAGGCGGTGATGTCGTGCGGCAGGTCATTGCGCACTGGCAAAGTGGCAGCCGTGCTCGTCCGGGGTCCGTCCTTGGCCCGCTCCCACACGTCCCGCAGCGGCCTCGGGTCACGACCGGCCGCCTTGCAGAGCGCCACCACCGTCGGCCAGGGTGGAACGGCCTGGCCGGAGAAGTAGCGCGACAGTGAGGAGCTGCTGACGTGGATGTCGCGGGCGAGCTCGCGTAGGCTCCGCCCGGTCAGGTCACGCAACTGCCGTAGCCGCCCCGCCAATTCCTCGCGCACTCTTGCTCGGCCTTTCTCCAGCTTCAGGCGCTGATCCTAGACGGAGGGAGGCGGGCCGAGGACAGGGACTTTTCGCCCGCCCCTCATGCGCGAGGCGACCGCCGGCCGCATGGACACCGACCTGCTTACCCGGTGAGCTCTCCGCCGGTGTCGGCGTCCGGGCCGACGCGGGCGGCCTGAGAGCCGTCAAGTACGGCGTCACCCGCAACGACGTCACTGGTCACCTGCCAGGCCCTTCGCGCGGCCGTTGCCGTCGTTTGCCGCGCCGCCGATGTCGTTCTTCAGGATGTAGGAGTCATCCGCAGCGCCTCCTCGGCGGCGGTGAAGGCGGCAAGATCACGGGCGAGGCGTAGCGTTCCGACGATCGCCGGAGAACTCCTCCGGACCGGCTCTTCAGCAGGGCCGACATCCCGGGTGCACAGGCTCGGGTATCAGAGCCGCGTCAAGGATGCCTACCGCCGCGTAAGGGCGGCGTCAGGGCCGGCCCGTGGCCGGGCACGGTGCCGCGCGCTGTGCCGCGATCGCGCAGTCAAGCGCGCGTGGCGGCCAGGGCGTGCGGGCGGCCGGGCAGGTTCTCGTAGGCCGCGACGGTGATCCAGGAGGCCGAGTGCTGCGTGGTCATGACGCCCATGATGCCCGAGCCGCCACCCCGGCCCCGAGCGGCGGCCCCGAGCGGTGGCGCCGGTCGCCGGAAGACCCGGCCCCGGGCGCCTGGATGACCATGGTGACCGGGGCCGGGCCCACCTCGGGGCTCGGCGCCCGTGGCCCGGCGCCCGCGGCGGGGGGCTCAGTACTCGTCCACCGTGGTGCCCTCGGGCACCCGGAAGCAGGCGGACACGAGATGGAACATGATCCCGGGCTCCGCGCCGCTCCTCTTGGCGTCCCGCTCGGTCGGGATCAGCAAGGTGGCCTTGAGGGTGAACTTCTTCCGGGTGGAGTCGGCCATCACGTACGGGGACGCGGCGACGGTCGGCTCCCGCCCCTCGTGGACGACCTCCCAGCCGTGCCGGGAGAGATCCTCCGTGAGCCCCTGCCAAGCGGCTTCGAGGTCCCCGACCGGCACGCCGTACACCGACCACAGATGGCGGATGACATAGAACGTCTCGGGGTCCAGCTCGCCGCACACGTCCACGCCCGGTCCGGGCGCGGTCGTCTTCCCCTTCACCCGCAGCAGGTCGTACAGCTCGCTGGAGAGCGCCCTGGCCTCCTCGCGGGGCGCGGAGACCTCCCGCACCTCGGGCGTGTAGCCGAGGCCGGGGTCATCGGCGTCGGACATCGAAAACCACCCCGCTATTTCAACCGGACCTCGTCATAGCGTCCCACCACGACTCTGGCCTGGTTCTCCAGGCTCTCCGAACCGGCCAGCCAGTAGTTTCCGTGCCCGTGGGTGTCGGTGGCCATCTGCTTGGCGCCGAAGACGGGATCGCTGGGGGTGATGAACTGCGTCAGTCCCTCGTGGTGCCCATGCGTGGGTGCGCCCCACTTGGGCACCCAGTCACCCTCTGCCTTCTGGTTCCACACATGCCCCTCGGGCACGTCCAGGTCCTTCGCCCGCCCGACCTGGACGCCGGGGCTGCCGCTGAGCATCACGTCGTCCGCCTCCAGGGTGCCCTGGCGCGCGGCGGAGCCCACCACCACGGTGCCGTAGCTCTGTGCCTGCACCGACAGGTGGTCGTTGGCCGACGGGTCGTGGGAGACGTGCAGCCCCGACAGGAATTGATTGAGGTCCGGCCCCCCTTTGTCCGCGTACTTGTCCTTGATGGCCTCGGGGAAAAAGCTCTGCGGAGCGTCGTAACCGTGCCAGGTGATGGTCGAGACCTTGGGCTCGCCCGGCATCGCGCTGGCGGCCTGCCAGAGGTTGGTGCCCGCGATGACGGGCTTGTTGATGCCGCCGAGTGTGCCGTTGGTGCCGCCGACCATCACGGCGGTGTGATCGGCCGTGTCCGGGTTGCCGTTAGCGATGATCGCGCGCCCGTTCTTCTCGGGGTCGAAATCGAGCAGGTACGCCGGGGGAAGTCCACTACCGGTCGGCTTGTAACCGGAAGGCCGGGTGTTGTCGAAGGCGTCGACCTTCCCCGTGTCGTCGAAACGCATCTGAATGCGCTTCATGCCGTTGAGGGAGGACTGCAGATGCTTTTTGTGCTTGTCCCACTCGGTCCATTCCGGATTGAGCACCATGACCCGTCCGGCCGCCATGTACTTGGGCTTCGGCTCCGGTGGCAGGTTGTCCAGCTCGGTCTGGTACTTCGCCCGCTGCTCGTTGAACCAGACACGGTTCGCCTCGTCGC